>NZ_JAKZEQ010000008.1:0-93803 GCF_022549155.1 Lactiplantibacillus sp. ME-2 | reverse complement strand
ACAGACTGCCATTGAAAGATTCCGGGCTTGTTCGGATTAAACTTGTAATTTGCCACCCAAAAATAATTTCCTTTTTTCGCATACGCGAAGCCTCCCCAAAAATATATAATAAAAAATCGCCCCACTGTCGTTATGACAGAAGGACGATGACTCGTGTTACCACCTTTAATTCGACTATTTTTCGCAAAACAGTCCTCAGCAGGTACGTCAATCTCACTGAATTGAGATACCTTTGTCCGTTTATCGGGGACCACCGTCAGCGCTTAATCATTCGGCACTGAATGCTCCAAGACCATTTTCAACCATGCGGGAATACCGGCTTGCACCTGACCCGGCTCTCTGAAAAACCCACGATTGATTTACTTATCTCATCACCGCATTTGAATAATTAGAATATAATTAGATTATAGTTCTAAGTTCACACTTGTCAACACAAAATTTAATGTTTCTAATTTTTGATTTGAATTCAGTCGTTCTTTCATCGCTGTCAAATCAACGTTTTGCGTCCAGTATCAGCTATTGAAATTAGTTTTGAGTTATCAGTTGCTCAAGCAAAAATTAAAATTAGATGAGTTGTTAAGCAAGCCGACAGTTAGTTTTCTATTTTTCAGCACTTGTTCGTCCTATTCCGGATTTCGTAGTTGCCAATTGCTGGAACGTAGCCGACGTGAAGCGCCTTACAATTAGATGTCGTAGAGCGTGTTTACACTACGCTGAACTTTTTCAAGCAAATCTAAGCTGGCTGATTCTGACCCCCAGAAATCTGCATGGCATTACTGTCTTTCAGTGATCGGTAACGCCGGGATCTCGTTGAATAGAATTGGAACGGTTTCAAGAGTCACCTCGGAGAATTCTAGGCCGAACCATTTTGCAGGCGTTGTCGCGTATTTTTTAATCATTAATTTCGTCTCGATCACTAATCGATCCAAGCAGGATAACCGACTACCATTTTCTAACTTCTCCTCGATGATAACGAAGCGGAAGTCACCGACATCGCGGCCAGAAGTGACTGAATATGTCTGCTTTTGCGCCGCTAAACGTCCCGTAGCCATTAAGTCGCGGACAATCGTCCGTAAATAGCGGTTAATATCTTGGCGGACACGAAAGCCCAGGTATAACTTAACAGTTACCAAATAGTCCGTTGCTAACGTGTCGACAGTATACTCCGCGGTATACGGTTCATCCGTGATTGTCACATTAACAAACCAGTAGACGTCGGCACGTTTCGGCCACTTGTCTAAAATCGAATATAATACCTTTCGCTCCACTTGGTCGCCATCCATTCGGCTTGTTAGGAAGACCACGTTCGTCTGGAACTTGTCCACCGTCTGATCGTTACGTAACTTAGCAAGCTGGTCCTGATATTGTCGTAAACTAAGCGGGTGGTTATGTTGTCTGACAATTTGTTCGCCACGATACCACACAGCCATCACTAGGAAAATTAGTAAAGCAAGTCCGACCGCTACGTAGCCGCCGTGCCAGAACTTGGCTGCGCTGGCAATCAGGAAAATTACTTCGATGGTCGCGAAGAAACCGGTCAGTAGTCCCGCACCGATTAATTGTAAGCGCTTTTGCCGTAAAAACGCGTAGATCAAAGTGGTCGTCATCAGCATTGTCAGTGTGATGGCTAACCCGTATGCAGCTTCCATTCTTTCACTAGTTTGAAAGAAAATCACCAGCATACTCGTCACGCCCCACAGCCCCCAGTTAACGACCGGTAAATACATTTGGCCCACTGCTTTACCGGGGTAAGTAGTCAGTAATCGGGGGAATAGTTTCAGTCGAATCGCTTCACTAACTAACGTAAACGACCCACTGATCAGCGACTGTGACGCGATAATGGCCGCGAGCGTCGCAAAAATAACTGCCGCCATCGTCAGGCTAGCAGGTAACATTGCAAAAAAGGGATTCACATGGCCCTGAATCGCTTGGCCGGGACCTAAAATCCATGCGGCCTGACCGAAATAGCTGAGTAGTAGGCAAGCTTTGACATACGGCCAGCTCAACCGAATATTCGTTTTGCCGACGTGCCCAAGGTCACTGTATAGGGCCTCAGCACCGGTCGTTGCCAGAAAGACGCTCCCTAGAATCAAGATTCCCACTTTGTTCGCCGGGCTGATCAAGAGTAACCACGCATAATAGGGATTCAGTGCACGCAGGATCGTCCAATCCTGCACCAGATTAACGAAGCCACTGACTCCCAAAAACGTGAACCAGCCCAACATGATGGGACCGAATAACTTACCAATCGTGTTCGTTCCAAAACGTTGTAGCATAAATAATAGGGTGATAATTCCAAGTGTAATCAGTATAATCGTATTTTGGCCGGCACCAAACAGTTGAACATATGCTGGTACATCGCGTAAGCCTTCGATGGCAGTCGTAACTGTCACTGCGGGGGTTAGCGCCCCATCCGCCAGTAACGCAGCCCCACCAATCATGGCAGGAATGACTAACCAGCGCGCACGATGACGCACCAATGCGAATAGTGAAAAGATACCGCCTTCACCATGATTATCCGCGTTTAACGCGATCAGAACGTACTTAACGGTCGTGAGCAGCGTCATTGTCCAAAAAACTAGCGAGACGGCCCCCAACATAAACTTCTCATCAACGGCCTGCATCCCACCTTGACCGGTAATGATGGCCTTCATCACGTATAACGGACTGGTTCCAATATCACCATATACAACGCCCATCGCGACTAACAATCCTGCCACCCGATGCTTATTGAACTGAGCCTGTTTACTCATTATGCCCCCATCCTTTCACCGATATTCACGAGTTACAGCCAATCGTCCCTCGCTATAATGGGTTCAACTAGCTTACCTAATCGTCATCAGAAAGACAATCATAATGCACAATAATGTTAGCTCATCACTAAATGCTCCAACAGGCCCTGTAACATTTACCGGTAGCCAATTTAGAAACTAAAAGCGGGTTTCAATCCAGTCATTAACTGAATTGAAACCCGCTGATTATCCATACTCGGTCATCGCACCGAAATAGTTCAATTATGTAAATAATTAATCCCCATCGATTGACTATGATTGAAACGTGCGTTGTGGCCGACGTCGTGTTCGATCAGCTAACCCAATACTAATCTGTAACGCATTATCAACTCGGCGCATCGTCTGATCATCCAAATGAGTGACGCGATCTTTAAGCCGTTGCTTATCAATCGTTCGTATCTGCTCCAACAACACAACCGAATTTTTTTCAATCCCCGTATGGGCAGCGTTGATGTTAACATGTGTTGGCATCTTCGCTTTTTGAACCTTAGCAGTGATTGCCGCGACAATCACTGTGGGACTGTAATGGTTACCGACATTATTTTGCACGATTAGTACTGGACGCATGCCTCCTTGTTCGGAGCCTACGACTGGTGATAAATCTGCATAAAAGATGTCACCACGCTTAATGTCAGCTGCGGCCATCGCCTCATCTCCCTTTATTCGATACCCAATGTATCTGATAGTACCCCAATATAACCATCTTGCTACTCATAATAGCATGAACCATTCACTTTTAGCAACCGTTTACCAATTTAATCCAAAGAACTAATCGCTAAGCACCGTTAAAACTAATACTTCAGGCCGATTAATTAAGAACGCCCAATGATGATTTCATCAATGTTTAAAAATAAACGAACTTATAATTAGATGCCGATAAATCAATCGAATCACTGAAATAAACTTAACAGCCCTCATCAATAAAATAGGAGACTCTAAAAAATGAGCGCCAGAATTTCTCCAGCACTCATTTTATTGGCTTAATCTCAATAACCAACCATGTAACCATAGCCTGTACGAGACAGCCGTCGCAAACCTATCGTCTGATAAAACTTAATCTATATAAACTCTCGGCACTCGTGGTGCTAACCCACAAGCAATCTCATAATGAATTGTCCCACAATAGTCAGCAATATCTTGCAACGAAATGGTACGAGCACCGTCCGTGCCAACCAAAGTTACCTTAGCTCCAACCGGTACTTCATGTGGCAGACGAACCATCAGCTGGTCCATGCAGACCCGCCCGACGATTTCGCAAAACTCACCATCAACAAGTACATGGAAGCCTTGTAATCGGCGTTCATAGCCGTCCGCATACCCAATCGGCACCGTGCCAATCCATTCATCCTGTGCGGCCGTATACGTGGCACCATAGCTGACCGATTTGCCCCGAGCCAAGCGTTTAACAAACGTCAAGCGTGCCGTTAGCGACAACGCGGGTTGCAAGGGGTATGGTGCGCTGAGTTCGCGACCAGAAGGATTTAGACCATAGAGTGCAACCCCAAAGCGCACCATGTTGCCATTGCAAGCTTGATGCCAGAGACTGGTGGCCGAATTGGACACGTGGACATAGCGTGGTAGCTCATCCACCACTGCAATCAAGTGTTTCCAATTATTTAATTGGTGGGTAAAATACGTATCATCTGCTTGGTCAGCCGTTGCAAAATGCGTAAAAATCCCTTCAAAGTCAAATGGTGACTGCGGTTGACGCAAAGTCGTAACCGCCGTTGCCAATTCTTCGGGCGTCTGAAACCCGATTCGTCCCATACCCGTATCTAATGCAAGATGAACGTGAAGTGGTGTCGTCACTTGATTAGCCGCTAAAATTGCTGCGGCCGTAGTCAGCCAATCTTGCGTTCCAACAGCTAGTGAAATATCCTTTTCAGCTACCAGTGGGGCGTATTCCGGTTCCGTAATTCCAAGTACTAGGATGGGTTCCGCAAAGCCAGCGGCCCGCAACGCTAAGGCCTCATCCAGGATTGCAACACAAAAGCCGGTCGCCCCGGCTTCTTTGGCGGCCTGAGCAACTTGGATAATTCCATGTCCATAACCATTCGCTTTAACGACTGCCCATAACTCGGTCAACTCATCCTTTTGCGCCATTTCATTACTAATATTTGTCTTAATTGCCTGCAAGTCGACTGTGACTTGTGTGTGGCGGTGCTCCCCAATTACAACCATCACAAATTGCCTCTTTCCAATATAACTTGTGTCATTACTAACGTATCCGTGTGTGAAATTGAAATCCACGCTGGACCATCAAACGGGTGGCGCGTAACTTCCGGTTTACCCTGGGCGTTGTCTAAAATTTCGATATCTTGAAATCCAACTGCCGCACCAATTCCCGTGCCATATGCCTTACTATATGCTTCCTTAGCTGAAAAACGCCCTGCCATAAACTCGATCTGGCGTTTAACCGGGTAACGTGAAAACACCGCCAACTCAGCCGGTGTTAAGATCTTTTCAGGCAATCTCAGTCCCTTCGCTAGAATCGCTTCAATCCGACTAAGCTCAGTTAAATCAATGCCGGTACCATAAATCACGCTGTGACCCCCTCTATCTCATTATTATCACGTCAACTTAGGCTGATGTTTCCAATTTACCACAGCTACCGCCGCGATAAAAGGGCCCATACACGCAATCTTTTCATGTCAGCATGAATTATTGTTAAAACGTTCCAAACGCGTCAAGTCAAAGTCGGCCAGCTTAGACCGCTGGAAAAAAGTCGAGTGAGTGTAAACATGTTTTGTTAGCGCGTCCTAACACCGACCTCCAGGCATTTCGGCCAATTGCTGGAACGCGGTGGACACAGATTTAAGCCGAAGACCACGTCTTAAATACTGGTCTTCCACTAACCAAGCCAAGGACGCTTGCTAAGTGGAATTTCACCGCTGAGCATTGGCCGAAACGCCTTCCAGTCGGGACAGTGTTCGAGTGGCGGACATGTGTGTACCCAACTTTTAGTAAATTCATCATTGTTTTTCATAAACCATAATTTTGTCAATCAACTGTCAGACAGAAAATGACATTGTGATAACTCACTATTCCCGAATCACTATAATAATCGAACGTCTCAACAAGGTGGTTAATGTAACCCTAACGTTTCGTTTAAGGTTCCGGTGTCAAAATAGTCAGCGACCAATTGTACCAAGTTAAGTGGCCGTTCATCTGCCATTCGAGCGGGTTCCCGAAACGTGTTCGGTACCCCTAAAGCCTGTGCTTGCTACGCCAACGGACTAATGCCAAAACCGCATTAATCCGTTGGCTAGGCAATGCTCGGCTTCAACCCGTGGCCTCTCACAGGCTTGAGACTGGAGGGGCTGGGTGACAATGCTCAGTAGCCAAGTTATTCTTAGGCGGAAGTGGGTTGCTTCCGGCTTAGAATAAGACTCGTATTTGAGATGACGCGGGTTGGGCGTTAGCTCAAATCGACGTCGGCTGCGTTCCAGCAATTGGCGCCCAGCCCCGGAGGTCGGAATAAGACGTGCAAGTGCTGACGAACAACAAACCAATTAAATTGGAACGTTTTAACAATAATTCATACGAACATCTGCCGACTACTTGTATTCTAACATTGTAGGGCATAAAAAAAGCCGAGCGTGCGCTCGGCTTTTTTGCAAAGTTAATTTAATTCAACTTAATTTGTACGTTGACTTTAATCATTGGTGCGGATCGTATAGCTCCGCTTGCTGCTTTGCTTGCGACCTTCATCATGGTTGCGGTTGCTGCTCCGGTTATCATCGCGACTGCGACCTTTATAACCATTGCTCTTCCGATCACCACGGCCACCGTTACGATCACGGTCGCGATTGCGACCATTGTGAGAATAACCGCCACGACCATTGCCATGACTGTTATTGCGGTTGCGATTACCGCCACGATATCCGCCACGCCGGTTGTTACCGCCGCCACCTTTGTGACGAGGTAATGGGCGTTCTGGCGTAATCTTAACGGGTACGGCTGAGGCGTCGTCCTTGGTTAAGTCATTTAACAAGGCAGCAACTAGATCAGTAGCATCGTATTTTTGTAATAATTCAGCAGCTTGATCAGCATACTTTTCAGTCGAAGTCTTAGCAACTAACGAATCAACATTCGCTTCTGCAGCAGCTAATTGGCCAGCAAAAGCTTCAGATTCAGTTGGTGGCTTCAATGGTAACATCCGCTTCTTGGTCAACTTTTCGATGACCCGCAAATATTCCATTTCGTTTGGTGTTACAAAAGTTAATGAAACACCCTTGTGTCCGGCACGGCCAGTACGGCCAATACGGTGAACATAACTGTCCGGATCCTGTGGAATATCGTAATTGTAAACGTGGGTCACACCAGAAACATCAAGTCCCCGAGCAGCCACATCGGTTGCAACCAAAATATCCAATTTACCAGCCTTGAATTGACGCATGATTTGCGTCCGACGTTGTTGGCTCAAATCACCATGAATCCCAGCGGCATTATAACCACGTGCTTCGAGACCCTTTGATAATTCGTCAACTCGACGTTTCGTTCGACCAAACACGATTGTGAGTTCAGGTGCCTGAACATCAAACAACCGGGTCATAATATCGAACTTTTCAAATTCTTTGGCTTTAACGTAATATTGATCGACCGTATCAGCAGTCATTTCTTTTGATTTGATCTTAACGTGATGCGGTTCCTTCATGAACTGCACACCAATGCGTTTGATTTCAGGTGGCATCGTTGCGGAGAACAACATAGTTTGGCGTTCATCCGGCACTTGTTTGATAATTGATTCGATATCTTCCAAGAAACCCATGTTTAACATTTCGTCAGCTTCATCAAGAACTAACATCTTGACGTGGTCTAACTTGACCGTGCCCCGGCGAATGTGGTCAAGCAACCGGCCGGGAGTTCCGACGATTACTTGTGGGTTTTGCTTCAGATTTCTGATTTGGCGCCGAATATCAGCGCCACCGTAAACGACTTGGACTTTCGCCCGTTCGTCTTTACCTAAGCGGAAGATTTCTTCCTGAGTTTGGATTGCTAATTCACGCGTTGGTGAAACAACTAATGCTTGAATGTTATGGTTGTCAAAATCCAAGCGTTGTAAGATTGGTAATGCAAACGCGGCGGTCTTCCCAGTACCGGTTTGTGCTTGACCAATCACATCTTTGCCTTCTAGAACCATTGGAATGGTTTCGGCTTGAATCGGGGTCGCTTCTTCGTATCCGGCCCGATTAACTGCTTTAAGTAGGCTATCGGATAAGCCTAGTTCTGTAAACTTCAAATATGTTTCCTCCTAAGGATGACACCATGGGATTACTGCCAGCTAGGAAAAAATCCGTTTCCCGTAAGACGCTGTCATGTAAGCCAACGGTCTGACTTTCATATGGTACAACTGAATTATCATACACCGGTTATTCTAAATAAGCAAGCAAAGCCCCTAGCAATACCGGAAGGGAAACAACATTATCAGTCTAATGTTAGCGTCACCATTACCCAGTCATTGCGAGGGGCCTGCTTAATCGAATCACTTAAATTTTATTTTTCAGGAGCAGCTTCCAGCGCCGTCAGAACCTTTTCAAGGTGAATCCCGTGACTCCCCTTCAATAAGACCTGATCATCCGTACTAACCGTCGCCGTTAAGTCGGCAATCAATTGGGGTTGTTGATCCGTTTGATAATAGTGGACCGCACCGGCTGGGTACTTTTCTTGTAGCACTTCTGCCAACGCTCGCATATGTTCACCATTCAAATAGACGCTGGCAATCGTGGCTGGATCCAATTCACTGGCTAAACTCATGTGTAGTGCATCCGACTGGTCACCCAACTCAAGCATATCACCGAGTACAGCGATTCGCTGACCCTTAGTAGGTACCGCCGCAAAAGCGGCTAGGACCCGTCGAGCTGCCGTTGGATTAGAGTTATAAACATCACTTAAGATGGCTTCTCCACGGTAACCAGTTAACCATTCCGTCCGGTTCTCCGTCGGCACAAAACTGGCGATTGCTTGTTGCGCAGCGGCTGGTCGAATGTGAAAAGTATCAGCTACCAAGAGTGCCGCCAATGCATTATTGACATTGTACGCACCCATCATCGGAATTGTGTACGTGTTGTCCGGCCACAGACTCGTCTTAAATTGCGTTTGAGCCCGACTAGTCGTGATATCACTGCCTGCTAAGGTGTTCGTATCATCCAACCCAAACGTCCGTTGATGCTGACTGACTTCCTTAGCACGTTCTTGTAGCAGTGGTTCATCACCATTAAAAATGAACGTGCCATCTTCTTTTAAGCCGTGGACAATTTCCATTTTGGCATCAGCAATTCGATCCCGTGTACCAAAGAACTCAATGTGGGCTTCCCCAATCATGGTAATCACCGCAACGTCTGGTTGAACGAGACGGCTCAAGAAATCCAACTCGCCAAAATGGTCCATCCCCATTTCAACGACGACCACTTCTGTATTCGGTTCCATACTGAGTAACGTCACTGGCACACCAATCTGATTGTTAAAGTTGGCGTGCGTCTTTGTCACGTTAAACTGAGTGCTCAAAACACTCGCAATCATATCCTTCGTCGTTGTTTTACCATTACTACCCGTAACAGCCACGACTTTCGGATTAATTTTTTGTAAATAGTATTGCCCCAGCTGCTGTAGTGCCGTCAATGTATCAGCAACCATAATGACAGGTAAGTCTTCTGGAACGTCGTCGGCATGGTCGCTGGCCCATAAGGTAGCAACGGCCCCGTGCTCGATTGCACTTTGAATATATTGATGACCATCATTAGCGCCCATCAGCGGAATAAATAGATCCCCTGCTTGGAGCTTTCGGCTATCAAACGCCACACCCGTTACATTAACATCGGGCCACGCCTGTTCGGCATTGACCGCTTGAACGGCCTTAGCAATTTCGGCAACTTGCATCTTCATATCGATTAAACTCTCCATTCATGGCGACCACTTGTCGGTCAGCCAAGTTCTGACTAAGGTTCCACTTTCTCGAATCGTAGCCCAATTCAAGCTACGCGCATAAAAATTATACCACTTTGACCCCAGGGACTCTATGGCTAGACCAATTTAGCCCCTAAATCCCGCCCCAAACGACTTAAAAACGCCCGCTGAATGATCAGCCAAGCGTTAAGATGATAATACTATAAATGTTCTTCGAACGCAGCCTGGTCCTGCACTTGCAAGTCCCACACGCCTGAATTCAAGTTAAAAGTAAGGGTCGCGACATGGTGGGTTCGCCGATTCTCTCCACCACGAGCGGGATCAAAAACTTCGATTTCATTGCCTGTCGTCTCCGTGTGCACCGGCACCAATAATTGGCGTTGCCGAACCATTGACTGATCAAAGTAAATGAACAAACCATCTGGCATCAATTGAACGAGTTGCTTGAGAATCGCCTCAGGTACTCGTGGAACGCTCAGTGAACGCATAAACATACGCCGGCCACGGTAAGCTGCCAAAGTGTGCCGCACAATGGCAGCACTTAAAATATGGCTAAATGCGGAAATATAATAGAAGTACACTTTGATACCACCATTGCGTTGTTCCAAGAAAACGTAGTGGTTGCGCAGTTTGTAATTAAACGGTGATCGAATTGGACGATCCATATGTCCGAGATACAATAGCTCGGCAATCTCAGTCGCGGTTAGAAAATCCAAATCGCCAACTTCATCATAATCAAGCCACTTAACGGGTAACGCGTGACTCTGTAACAAATATCGCCGAATTTCATTTTCATCATTAATGACGTTCAGACCCGTGTGAGCATTTACCGCATGCTCGTTATCATCAACACCGACTAACGAGACCAAGTTAGCTGGCAAGCGCTTGATACCATGCACAAAGTCGCTCTGGTCGATCCCGTAAGCAAAGACAAGGTTATCCAGTTTTTCCAAATTGGCGTAAATATATTTGCGTTGCAACCGTCTCACTCTTTCAACTTTCTATTTGTTTTCATTATAATCCGTTATTAACCTAAACGCATTTTTTTATTACATGTTTTTTAAACGAGTGATGCGATCAGCCATCGGTGGGTGGGTATCGAATAAGTGCGTCCATGATTTCTTCGCCTTAAACGGATCAGAAATATAGAGGGCCGCGCTACTAGGATCCGCCGCTTGCATGGGTTGGCTGTCATCGATTTTTTCAAGTGCACTGATTAAGCCCAACGGATTACGATTCAGTTCCACACTGCCAGCATCCGCTAAGTATTCGCGATTACGGGATAGCGCCATCTGCACTAAACTAGCTGCTAGCGGCGCTAAAATAATGACAACAATCGCTAGGATCATTAGTAAGACCTGGGCACCGTTGCCGTCACGATCATTATCCCGACTGCGCCGGCCACCGCCCCACCAAAAGGCGTTCATACCCCAATTGACTAACAAACTGATGGCCGCTGTCAGAGCCAAGGCAATGGTCTGTAACCGAATATCATAGTTACGCACATGACTCATCTCGTGACCAATGACGCCTTCCATCTCTTCACGCGTTAATCGTGCCTGAATACCAGTTGTCACTGCAACTGCCGCATGCTCAGGGTCATTTCCTGTCGCAAACGCATTGGGGCTCTCATCATCAATAATAAAGACACGTGGCATCGGTACTTTAGCAACCAACGCCATGTCTTCCACAATGTGCCAGAGCTCTGGATCATCGTCAGCTTGATGCAGCTCACGTCCATGATTCATGCTCATGACAATGTCAGTTGACTGACTAATCATTAATACCATATAAAATACCGCTGCAATCAAGGCTACTAGTAACCCTGCAATCGCACTATTAAAAAACACGTAGCCAACTGCTAAACCAATCACTGCAAGTAATATGACAAAAGCGGCCATCACGTATAACGTGTGCCGCTTGTTGCGGGCAATTTGCTCAAATAACATGGGCATAACCTCTAATCTTCAAATGAAACCGTGGGTGCTGCTTTTTCTGCTTCAGGAACAGTTAAGAATTCAACGTTCTTGAAGTGATGAATGCCAGCAATAATATTTGACGGGAATTGTTGTAACTTCATGTTATAGCTGGCAGCGCTAGAGTTGAACAGTTGCCGTGAATAAGCAATCTTGTTTTCTGTATTGGTCAACTCTTCCATCAGCTTACCGAATTCTTGATTAGCCTTCAAATCAGGGTAGCTTTCAGCTAACGCAAAAATGCTCTTCAACGAATTTGTCAATTGATCAGAAACTGCCATAGCCTGTTGGTGATCACCGCTCGGCACTTGCGTTAATTGATTCCGTAATGAAATCACTTCCGCTAAGGTACTCTTTTCATGTTTCGCGTAACCTTTGACCGTATTGACCAGATTAGGAATCAAATCAGTCCGCCGTTTTAGCTGAACATCGATTTGGCTCCACGCTTCCTGCGTATACATCCGTGACTTAACTAAACCGTTATAAATTACCACGTAAATTGCGATCAAAACCAATACGACCGCAACGATAATTAAAGCTATCATCAATAGACCCCCTCTAAATTATGTCTTATCTGAGACATGTGACCTTAAGTTATATTGTACCGTGAAATTCCGTTAGAAGATATCGATACCCCTAGAATGTAATAATTGTTAATATTTGTTATTAAAATGACTTGTAAAGGCCTTCTGAACCTGAGTTGGCGCCGACTTAAACGACCATTGCTGTTCGTACTTACCGCGAATCATTAAGCGACCCGCCCCGGTCTTATCACAGGTAATTAGGGTAATCAGCTTCTGACCAGGAACATCATCAATTACTTGGACATCAGTTGCTTTAATGAATGTTCGCTGACTCGTCTTATACGCATAAATCTTTTTGGCATCACTCACATAAATCATTTGGCCAACCTTGCTCTTATAGTACAACGGACTGAATAGTGCGCCATGCTTGATCATATGGTGACCAGCCAACGCGTAGTTACCCTGCCCCATCTTCTGATTAGCTTTCATCGTGCCAGCCGCCAATGCTAACGTTTCATTGCTGACACCATTACCGATTGGCAGGTACAAATCAACGGACGGAATCGCAATCGAGCCAATCACGTTGATTGCATTCTTATTCATGCGGGCCTTGGCAACGGTCTGAAAGTCAAGTGACTTGACCTTTGAGAAGTTAAAATCGCTCTTCTTCTTCGTATTCTGCTTAACCGTCTTAGCCGTAACGGTCGGCGAGTATGAACTCACTAACCAGCTCTTGATCTGTTCATTGAAAATTAATGCCAATGATACTAGCACCAGCAGGACAAAAACGCCCCGACCTAACCACTTTAACCCGGGATGTTGCTTGGACTTCATTAATCCCGCCTCCTAATTTGTTTACGCCCTTTATCAAAGGTTCTACGGTAAATATACCTTAATTAGTTCGCATAATAAAGCCCCGAATTCGTTTAGTTCGTTAGAATTATCTCTAGCTTATCATAATCATTATATTTGCGTCCGTAATCAGATTTTTGTTATGCTAATTGTATCAAAAACAGAAAGCAGGTTGGACCTATGGAAACGATGGTAAAAAACGATCTCAATCAACTAATGCAACAACGTGAGGATGGCCCATACATTGCAATTTACCTCAACACGGCCGTTGTGCTCAACGACCTCAATCGCCGCCGCTTACAATTCAAACAATTAGTTAATGAAGCTGAAACCCAGATGGCCCACCACTTTCCGAAAACCGAATTTGCGCCATACGCGACGCAACTAGAGCAATTAATTAATGACAACGCCTTCTGGTTACAGCACACTGGCCCTCAGACGGGCATCATCACTAACAGTCGTGACCTACACATTTTCGACTTACAATATCCCACTGACAACCATGTCAGCGTCAATAGCATGCCAGCTATTCGCCCAGTACTAGCCGACCGCCAGCATCAATTCGACTTCGACTTGCTAGCACTCAATGAAGATAGCATGGCGCTCTACGCCCAACGTGATGGCAGTTTCGTCGAACTTGATTTGCCAGCTGAGGCCCCCCGCACCCTGACAGAAGCATTGGGCACTGAAAAACGTGGCGGTGACCTGAATTTCAACGCCAGCCCCGTTCACGGTGCCAACTATCATGGTCATAATGCGAAGGCCGAAGAACGCGATATTGACCAACGAAATTATTACCAACAAGTGGCGCAGTACGTTCAGGCCCATTCACAAAAGACGCGACGGCCATTGATCTTAATGGGACTACCACATAACCAGGCAGTCTTCCGTGCCGTCAACAAGAACCCGTACTTGTCACAACACCTCATGATCAATAAGTCACCGAAAAACTTAACGGTGGGCGCAATGCAAACAGCCACAGAACCCGTTCAGACGATGTGGCATACCCAATTAGCCGACATTTTACTAGAACGTTATGATCAGGCTAAGTCCCGCCAGTTAGCATTGGCCGATCCTTTTGACATGATCAAGCCAGCACTAAGTGGGCGGATCGACACCTTGATTGTCGCCGCAGACGCGAATGTTGCCGGCTCCTTACCAGCGGCCGATGTTCAATTAAATGATCCAATTGCTGCTCCTGATAATTTAATTGACGACCTGGTCGATGTCGTGATTGCCATGAACGGGCAAATCCGAATCATCCCCGCAGACCGGATGCCCGTAGAAACCGCTGCTCTCGCGATTATGCGCTACTAATCATATCGTAAGTGAGACAAAGCCGCACCAGTTCATTACTCGAACTGGTGCGGCTTTGTTTGTGAGCGTCGATGATTTGCACATACAAAAAAGACGCCCCCGCCGAAGCCGGAACGCCGTTTAATTGTCTGCTTATTTGAGACCGTATTTCTTGTTGAAACGATCGACCGCACCATCGGCCTTGGTAAACTTTTGCTTACCAGTGTAGAATGGATGTGAATCTGACGTAATTTCAACACGGATCAATGGGTAAGTATTACCATCTTCCCATTCAACAGTTTCTGCTGAAGTTGCTGTTGAACCAGAGATGAACTTAAAACCAGTAGTTGAGTCTTGGAACACAACTAAATGGTAATCTGGATGAATTCCTTTTTGCATTGTATTTCGCTCCTTTGCCCTGAATCATTTGCTGAAACAGAGATTATCATAGTTTTAACCAACGATAAACATGTTATCACGAATCACAGCTTCCCGTCAACCTACAAAGTAGCCTGCCAGTATTAACGACGCGACCGCCGGGTTGATTGACCAGTGAACTTTAAGCTAGCTAAATCACGAACAAACTCAGTGTTGGTCTTCGTGTGTTTTAAAAATTGTAAAAGCTGTTCGGTGTACTCTAACGCGTTGCCAGTCATTGATCGACGAATCTGCCAGACTGGCTCCAAATTCTTACGACTAACCAACAATTCCTCTTTACGCGTACTGGATTGCTTCAAGTCTAGCGCCGGGAAGACCCGCCGCTCAGCTAACTCGCGGGATAGCTGCAATTCTGAGTTGCCAGTTCCTTTGAATTCTTCATAAATCATGTCGTCCATCCGGCTACCCGTATCGACTAACGCGGTGCCTAAAATCGTTAGGCTACCACCTTCCTCGATATTGCGCGCGGAACCGAAGAATCGCTTGGGCTTGTAAAACGCCGTGGGATCGACCCCACCAGACAACGTCCGCCCGCTAGACGGGATAACCAAATTATATGCCCGCGTAAGCCGGGTAATCGAATCCAATAAGATAATCACATCCTGTTTGTCTTCAACTAAGCGCCGCGCACGTTCAAGCACCAATTCCGCAACACGCACGTGATTTTGTGGTTGTTGATCAAAAGTAGAACTCACCACTTCTCCCTTGATTGACCGCTCTAAATCAGTCACTTCTTCGGGCCGTTCATCAATCAGTAACATAATCAGCTTAGCGTCTGGATAATTGGCGACGATGCCATTTGCAATATTCTTTAACAGCGTCGTCTTACCGGCTTTAGGAGGTGCAACAATTAAGCCCCGTTGACCGAAGCCAATCGGGACAAAAGTATCAATCAAACGGGTCGCTAAAACGGCGGCCGTTGTCGATAACTTAATTTGTTTTTGTGGATAAAGTGGTGTTAACGCTGGAAAATGGGGCCGTTGCTTGGCCTCATTAGGATCCTTACCATTAACCGTCCCTACCCGCATTAAACCGTAATACCGTTCGTTAGGTCGCGGTGGCCGGGCTTGACCAGCCACATAGTCTCCGTTACGAAGACCAAAGCGATGAATCTGCGACTGAGAAATATAAATATCTTCCTGCGAAGGCCCATAATTAATTGGCCGCAAAAAGCCATAGCCCTCTTGGCTAATAATTTCCAAGACGCCTTCCATTTGTACAAAGCCCCGCTTTTTATCCTGCTCACGGAGAACGGCTAATGAGAGTTCCTTTTTATTCATTTGCGAATAATAAGAAATTTTATACTCACGAGCATAGTTATAAATTTCTTTTAACGTTTTCTGCTCGAGATCGTGCATTGTTAAAATTTTTTCCATAACCACTGTTCTTTCTTAGCTGTACATCGTTAGTTTTCGGGAACTTCTTCGTCGGCTGCAATTTCCACATCCGCACCAAGTGTATGCAATTTATCGATGACCCGATCATAGCCACGTAGAATATTGTCAGCGCGACTAATTTCCGTAACGCCACTAGCCGCGAGACCAGCAATCATTAGTGCCGCCCCAGACCGAATCTCGCCGGCCTCGACATGCGCACCTTGTAAGTGGGAAGAATGGCCCACGACAATCAAGTTATCTTGAACGCGAATGTCCGCCCCCATCTTACGTAACTGTTCAACGTGTTGCGTGCGTTGCGGATAAATCGTATCAATCACCACGCTACTACCGTTAGCGCGCAATAATAATGGGGTGATTGGTTGTTGCAAATCAGTGGCAAAGCCTGGGTAAGTCATTGTTTTAACCCGAATTGGGTCCAAATCATTGGACCGTGGGACGTAAATACTATCTTCATTAATCTGTAAATCGACACCCATTTCGACTAGTTTTGCCGTGAATGACTCCATATGTTCAGGGATCACATTCTTTAGCAAAATACCGTCCCCAATCGAAGCAGCCAGGGATAGATACGTTCCCGTCTCAATCCGATCAGGAATAATCGTATGGGTTGCCCGCGAATGCAGTGCCGGAACGCCTTCGATTCGAATTACGTCGGTACCAGCACCCCGAATTTTAGCGCCCATATTATTCAAAAAAGTCGCTAAATCAATGATTTCAGGCTCTTTAGCCGCATTTTCAATCGTGGTCGTACCATGAGCTTTGACGGCAGCCAAAATAATGTTGATCGTCGCCCCAACGGAAACCACGTCTAAAAAGATGCGCGCTCCGTGAAGGCCCTCTGTGCCCGTTGAGATAAAGACAGAGTCATTCTCTTCAACGACGTTAGCGCCGAGCGCCTTAAAACCCTTGATATGCTGATCAATTGGTCGTGGACCAATATTATCACCACCAGGGAAAGTCACCGTTGCACGGTTAAAACGACCGAGTAAGGCCCCCATAAAGTAGTAAGAAGCTCGCAAGCTTTTAATGGCATGACTTGGTAATTCAGATTCTTCAATATTTGTTGGATCAATTGTTAGAACATCGTTTTCAAAAGTGGAATGGACGTTCATCGACTCTAAGATGAGCCGTAAGTTGTGAACGTCTAAGATGTGCGGAACCGTATCGAATTGGACCGGAGTGTCTGCAAGAATCGCAGCAGGAATCAGTGCGACGGTACTATTTTTTGCGCCACCGATCGTTAATTCCCCAGAAAGTCGTTTTCCGCCATGGATTATCATTTTTTTCATAACATAACTTTCCTCGCTAAATAAGTGTCACACTGTATCATACAATCATTAACCATAATAAAGAATGTCCGTCAAAAATACAACCAATATCAGGAAACTGTAATCTTTTTACGCAATAAAATCATTAACTCGACTAATTCAAACGCTTTCATGAACGATTTTGTAAGATAATTAAGCTAAATCTGCGTAATTTAAGGTGCCACCAAGACGTGCGATGCTGTACAATTCATTCTGACATCAACAGTTAACATTGTCACGTAATTAACGCCACGATTGGCCACCGATTTTACTACTGTCATACTATGTACTCCATACGATGATTGGGAGCGACGTGATACCGAATAATAATTCAACTAAGCGACCTATTTTAATCCTACTCAAGTCCTAAATGATTATTAACACACCGCCCGCTAGAAAAATAGAAGAGTGCTAATGCGCGTGATAAATTTCACTGGCATTAGCACTCTCTGGACTGAATTGAACCTGATGGACTATCAGCATTCATGACTAATCACTTCCTTATTTAATTTAGTAACATTCCGTTACCCGTTAATCGCAAGTAGCTGTTCCATATGTTGGGGGTTCATATTAAGTTCACGCAACTGCAATAACGTCTGCTTTAAGTTTTCATACTCAGCTTCTGTGTATAGACGGCTCTCAAAACCAATTTGATAAGCTTCGGCAATAGTAACCAAATCGCGTCGTAACCGACGTCGAATTTCGTTTGGTGTCAACATTGGCATCACCTCCATTTATTATTCACCATAATACCATATAATATAATGATCAACGCTCTATGATACGATTTGATAATCTTTGATAATTGATAATAATAGCAATTAACCCCTGCTAAATCAGCCTTTTAGCTTGATGTCAGCTAATGAGAATTGCATGAGATTTATCATGATGATAATCAGTTGATAACTAAATTCATAAAATCATTAATACCCCCGTTTTGATAAGACATAGAAAATCCCCGCTATCATCCTCAATAATATCATTCTAAACAAATTATCATAAAAAGCGGCTGCGTTCCAACCCGAATCCCATAAAAACACACGCTACCCTGGCACTAACATCCACAATAATTGCGACCGGCCACCACTGAGCAACGGGATATTTGATTGCTCAGTTTAAAACTTAAAATGCGGCAGCCCTTACACAAACTTGTTGTGTTGGCTGCCGCATTTTTACGGTGGTGACCATGATTCTTACCTGTCCGGGAACTCAGAGTAGCTTCCTCACAGTTTCGCCACTATGGCTGAACTAAATTTTGACAGGGTTTCATGACGTTAATCGCTTACAATTACATCGTTTAATCCTGCTGGAGATCCTCATCTTTGACGGTCTGCAAATAACGATAAACACTCGGATCAGAGACTTTGAGCACTTTGGCGGCTTCACTAACTGAATCCTTCAATAGGAAGTAACCTTGGTGGTATAAGCTACGAACGATTTCTAATTTTTCATTTTGCTTTAAATATTCAACAGAGACGCCATACTTAGCACAGACAGCCTGGGTCACTTCCCGAGCTAAATCAGTGATAGAAGTGGTTAGATGTTCCGGCGCGACCGGCGTGTCATGGGCCTTCTCGTTAGCTGGTGTTCCTTTGAGTTGATGAATCGTTGGTGAGTTCAAATGTTTGTAACTCGCCATTACCTTCAACACTTGTTCCTGCAGATCGTCTAGGGCACTATCATCCGTATTAATACAAATCATCCCGACGATTTCACCATCTAATCGCAAAAAATATGTTGATGATCGTAGTGAGTGCTTTCCTTGCGAAACACCCTTGTAGTTGGCTAGATAATCACGCTTTTCAGCTTTACCGGCCTTCATCGTTCGCAACGCTAAGTCAGTTGCAGGATCGCCAACTTGTCGATGTGATATGTGGGAATTACGAATTGCCACAACGGAGTGGTTTAAATCCAACAAGTCGTTCAGGACAACTTCACTACTGGGGCCTAAGATATCTGCTAAAAAATCAACAAACGGAATAAACTCGCGCACGTATTCTTGCTCAGCTGTTAATGGTTTTTGCATAACGGCACTCACCTCACTATTTTTTTACAACGTTATGACTTAATATTATTTTATCACACTGATAAAATGTTAATACATGTAACGATATAAACATCTAATTAAAAAAGATGATACCGCCTTTAGTCAGCTCATCATCTTTCTGCGACATTTTTATGCATGAACTTGTGAATTAGTCGATCGTCCAAAAATCTTTTCCTTCATCCGAATACCGGTTGGCGTCGCCGCTAAGCCACCCAGTCCAGTTTCCCGAAGTGCCTTTGGCAAGCCCTTACCGACTTTATCCATCGCTGCAATGACTTCATCCGCTGGAATCTTGTTCGTGCAGCCAGCCAAAGCCATGTCAGCCGCAATCAACGCATTACCGACCCCAATCGCATTCCGTTTAACACACGGTAGTTCAACTAACCCAGCAACGGGATCACACACTAATCCCATCAAGTTACTGATTGCCATCGCCAAAGCCTCAGCACTTTGTTCAGGCGTCCCACCAGCAACTTCAACCGCGGCCGCAGCGCCCATCGCAGAAGCGCTACCAACTTCAGCTTGGCAACCGCCAGTCGCACCAGCAATCCCAGCATTATTAGCTATGACCATCCCAAAAGCGCCAGCGGTAAATAGAAATTGGATCATCTGGTCACGGTTGAGGTTCATTCGGTCCTTCAGCGTGAAAATCACACCAGGTAGTGTCCCCGTCGATCCAGCCGTTGGTGTCGCACAAACGACTCCCATCGAAGCATTAACTTCATTGGTTGAGATTGCGTTCTGAACAGCTTGCATCATCGTATCGCCGGATAAAGTGTGCCCTTTTTGACGATACTTTTTCAAGAGAACAGCTTCACCACCAGTTAAACCAGTTGTTGAATAGACCCCGTCGCCTGCAGCCCCTTTATTAACAGCTGCTTCCATGACGTCTAGATTCCGGCCCATCGTGTGCCAGATTTCTTCACGACTCGTTTGCGATGTTTCCATCTCTTGTTCAATCATTAATTCGTAGATCGGCTTCTTGGTCTCCTTGGCCGCTGTTACCAGTTCTGCTACGCTCATGTACATCATAACTGACCTCCCTGATTATAAGTAAACTAAATTTGCGTGTCCCTGCGCTAATTTTTTGATTTCATCCTGTTTGAGGCGGCGATCCAAATCATATTCATATAAATTGCCCCGAGCCGTCTTGTACTGCTGCTGGTCGTTTACTTTAGTCAGATCAGCCAACTGTTTGGTTACGTGCTGATGGTCATTCTCACCACCTTGAACTAACAAGATAGGAAGTGGCCCTTTGGGTTTAACATCAAAACCATCCATCTTGATTTCACGAATTTCGATGGTTCCACCCCCGATTGAACATCCAGCGACCGTCACTTGCTTATCATCATTTTTTAAGTCAATGATGGCAGTGTTCGGGTGGTTGATTGGGCTATCACCAGGCTCTTCGATAAAGGTAATATTTATCCCCTGATCTCGGGCCAAACCAATGGCATATGGAACCCGGCTATCATCAGGATCAAAACCAAGAATGCCACTGATAATCGCATAGTCCGTTCCGTGGCCCTTGTGGGTTTGCGCAAATGATTCATAGTAATGAATGACAATATCTGTCGGTTTCTCCTGAAAAATGCTATTCGCTGCTCGACCAATCGCACACGCCCCCGCAGTATGGGAACTGGAAGGTCCAATCATAATCGGGCCAATAATATCAAAAACACTCTTGTAATTCACCGTCATTTTAGTCATCCTCCTATTTGAATCATCACGTTAAATTAAGCTTTGGTACGGGCAACTAGCGCTTCTTTGCGCATTCATCGTCAGTACATCGTTTCGAAACTTTATGAATCTTGAAGTTACGGCACAAGCAAGCACCACAGTTGTACTGATCAGAAAACATAAAGCCGTTGCATCAAAGCTTTCATTTCTGAATTAATTCCGCCGTTGTGATTAATCCAGCCTCCAGTATGGTCATTCGATTCGCGACCCTCACGAACCCCAACACCGTCATGCGAATCTCGTCAATAACACTAGCAACGAGATTTATGACAAAAATTGGCTTCAATAATATTAACCAATGTGAATTCATCTCGTATTTTAGTCAGATTACTAAATAAACAATTTGATGATATTGAACAGGATACCACTAACTGCGATTAATCCAATTACCACAACAAAGACATTGCTGTGTTTGCCGGCATATTGCTGTAACTTAGGACTTTTATGAATGGCATACATTGGCATCAAGAACAAGATAAACGCAATGATTGGTCCAATGATGGTTTCAATCATTCCCATAATGGAAGGATTGACCCAGGCAACTATCCAGGCACTTAGTAGCAGAACAAGATCAACAATTGTTGAAACAGTTCGACTTGAAAGCGTCTTGTTAGATTTTTCTTCCATCTTACGAATAATCCCACGTAAGCCTTCACTCGTTCCTAGATAATGTCCTAAAAAGGATTTGGCGATTGCAATAAAAGCAATTACGGGAGAAACATATTTAATAATTGGATTATTGAAAGCAGTCGCAACGTAATCAAGGATTGAAACATTTTCATTTTTAGCTTCAAGGATTTGGTCTGGAGTCAACGCCAATGTACAACTAATAACAAAGAACATTGCGACAATGACCATCAACGTTTCGGCCGACAATAGAATTGTCGAAATCTTTTTATCGACTTTGTCCTTACCTTCCCCACTATATTCTTTACGTTCGGCAACGGAAAATGAAGAGATGATCGGAGAATGGTTAAACGAAAAGATCATAACAGGAATAAGTAACCACAAGTTTCCTAAAGTGCCAACCAAATGTCCCCCAGATACAGAACTGGAAAATGTTGAGAGGATTGCGCCGTTCCAATGCGGAATAAGATAAAAGGAAAACAGAACGATTACAATAATAAATGGAAAGGCCAGGCCACTCATAACTTTGGTAATCAAAGAGGTACCAAAGCGAGCAATTCCAATGAGAATCCCAACAAGTACTAGCGACAACAGCCAACGAGGTGGTGTTTGCATGTGCATTTGGTCGGTAATAAATTTCGATACAGTATTCGTAATAGAAACAGAATAAACTAATAAGATTGGATAAATGGAGAAGAAATAAATAATGGTAAAAAGCAATCCAATCTTAAAGCCAAAATGTTGTTCAACAACATCAGTAATGTCATCACCATCATTTTTAGCCGACAAGACAAACCTACTCAGGCCCCTGTGAGCAAAAAATGTGGTTGGCAAAGCCAAAATAAGTATCATGATGATACCAAGAATACCTGCCGTGCCAACTCCAATCGGTAAGAATAGCACGCCGGCCCCAATCGCCGTTCCGAACAAACTCAGCATCCAAAAAGTATCATTTTTTCTCCAACCCTTAAATATATTTGTCATTTTTAAATCTCCTTTTTATAACGTTGTTCTGGTCACACCAGAGAATGTGCTAACATAACCTGCATGAATAACCCTCCCATTAGATTTAACGTCTCGACTCGTTGTAAAACGCCACTTTGTGATAAACATCACTTTAGTGCCGTGAAAACCTTTTCTTCATGATAAAATATTATCACGGTGACAATTACCGTTCATGTGATTTCGATTATAAAAATTAAGTATTTTTAACACCAAATTAAAAAGGACTGAGATTATCATAACAGTCCTAGCCTGTATCCATCTCAATCCTAGTGATATTAAGTTTAACATTCAAATGAATTATTTGAATAATAATTTATTCTCATAATAATTTTATTTTATCTCTGTCATACCATGCATGTAAGGTTGGAGCACCTTAGGAATCTTAACCGTGCCATCGGCTTGTTGATAATTTTCCAAAATCGCAGCTACCGTCCGGCCAACAGCAAGTCCAGAACCATTCAACGTGTGGACGTAATCGACCGTCCCATCAGCTTTCCGGTAACGAATCATCGCCCGCCGTGCTTGGAAGTCCAAGCAGTTAGAGCATGAACTGATTTCCCGATAAACGCCTTGTTCTGGCATCCATACTTCCACATCATAGGTCTTGGCTGATGAGAAACCAGTATCCCCCGTTGAAAGCTTAATAACATGGTATGCAAGCCCTAATTCGCGCAACACTTCTTCGGCATTATCCGTTAATTTTTCGAGCTCATCGTATGAATTCTCAGGTTTACAGTACTTGACCATCTCGACTTTGTGAAATTGGTGCATACGAATCAAGCCCCGGGTATCACGCCCCGCACTCCCAGCTTCGGAGCGATAACAAGGCGTCATCGCCGTGAAGTACGTTGGCAATTGATCTTCAGATAAGATTTCATTCGCATAGTAATTGGTCAGCGGTACTTCAGCCGTCGGGATCAACGTCATTCCTGAAGATTCAACCGTGTAGACGTCTTCTTTGAACTTCGGAAATTGCCCAGTTCCATACATTGTCTGAGCGTTCACCAAGTATGGCGGAATAATTTCATGGTACCCTTGCTTTTGTGTGTGCAGATCTAGCATAAAGCTGTAAACCGCCCGTTCTAAGAGTGCACCCGCATCCTTATAATAAACAAAGCGCGCGCCCGCGACTTTTGCTGCCCGGTCAAAATCCAAGATTCCTAAGCTTTCGCCCAATTCCCAGTGCGCCTTAGGTTTAAAATCAAACGTTGGAATATCGCCGTGCTTACGCATCTCAACATTGCTATCTTCGTCAGGACCGACTGGTACATCATCGGCAGGTAAATTCGGGAAGCGAATCGCTAAGTAATGAAGCCGATCGTTTACTTCCGTTTGGGCCGCTTCCGTACTCTTAATATCACCATTCAGCTGTTTGACTTGTTGAATGAGGGCTTGGCCCGCTTCCGATTGCGGATCACTTTGCCCAATTTGTTCCGTCAACTGGTTTTTCTGTTTCTTCAATCCTTCAACCTTGGTAATTGCATCCCGGTTTTGTTGGTCTAACTGTAAGTATTCATCAACCTCAGCCGGATCAACCTTCCGAGTCTGGAGCTTAGTCTTAACAAGTTCTGGGTTATTACGAACAAACTTTGGATTTAACATACGAAAAACCTCCTTAAAATTAAAACGTCCCATAGTCTTCACCTGAAAGACTATGGGACGTTTTTTATCAACGTGGTACCACCCAATTTACTGCTCTACGAGTATATCGTCTCACCGCGACCTCTTAAAAATGAAGTCAAACGCTAAATGGCGGATTCATCAGTCCAATCAACCAACTTTCAGCAACCGTTGGCTTTCTAAATAACCAGATTAACTACTAACCCATTATGTTTGCGCTTTCAATTTACACTTATAATCTAGACCTCCTGCCATTTATTGTCAATAGTTTTTTATTATCATTTTATTTTTCTATTATCAAGAGAACCATTTATTGTTACCATGTATTTTCGCAACACCAGTTGTCACTGTGAATATCGGTGACCTAATCAAGCCCGTGGCCGCCCAACAAAAAAAGCACACCAACAATTCGCTGGCGTGCTTTATTCTTAATTCTACCGTACTAAATTTATGCCTTCACTTTACCAGTCTGGTTAGCGGCATCGATGAATGCCTTGAATAACCCTTCTGGACGGTTAGGCCGTGATAAGAATTCTGGATGATATTGTGAGGCCACGAAGAAGCGCTTCTTTGGTAATTCAATCACTTCGACGAGCCGGTTGTCAGGCGAAGTTCCAGAGAAGACCATGCCCTTAGCAGCCATTGCTTCACGATACTTATTATTGAATTCATAACGGTGGCGATGACGTTCCATCACAACTTCTTCATTGTGATAAGCTTTAGCCGCCACAGTTCCCGGCTTCAGCTTGCAAGGGTAAGCGCCTAAACGTTGCGTTCCACCCATGTCTTCAACGTCTTCTTGGTCGGCCATCAAATCAATAATATTGTCCGGCGTCTTCGGATCGATTTCAGCAGAGTTAGCATCCTTCAATCCAAGTACGTTACGTGCAAATTCGACACTGGCCATTTGCATTCCCAAGCAGATACCTAAGAATGGCACGTCGTTTTCACGGGCATACTTGATTGCCGTAATCTTACCTTCAATTCCCCGATCACCAAAGCCACCAGGAACTAAGATTCCGTCAGCATCGCCGAGTAGTTCTTCGACATTTTCTGGCGTAACATCTTCAGCAGAAATCTTCTTCAAATCAATGTCGGCATCATCCGTATAGCCAGCATGCTTCAATGCTTCCGTCACTGAGATATAAGCATCCTGTAAAGCGACGTATTTTCCGACTAGCGCAATCTTGATGGTCCGTGATAAGTTCTGAACATGATGTTCTAAGTCAATCCATTCACTCATGTCGGCCTTAGGTGCCTGTACATCAAAATGGTCAAGGACGATTTGGTCCATGTTTTGTTTCTGAACATTCAACGGAATTGAATAAATCGTCTTAACGTCTAAGGATTCAATGACTGCTTCTGGTTCCACGTCACAGAAGGACGCAATCTTATTCCGCATTTCCCGCGTAATTGGTTGTTCAGTCCGGACAACTAACATGTTCGGCTGAATCCCATAACTCCGCAATTCCTTAACAGAATGTTGCGTTGGCTTCGTCTTCATTTCACCAGCTGCCCGTAAATATGGGATCAATGTGGTATGGATATAGAAAACATTGTCGGAACCTAAATCACTCTTCATTTGCCGTAGCGCTTCAATAAATGGCAAGGATTCGATATCACCGACCGTCCCACCGATTTCAGTAATCACGATATCGGAATCCGTCGTCGTACCCGCACGCATGATTTTTTCCTTGATAGCGTTCGTGATATGCGGAATCACTTGCACCGTGGCGCCTAAATAATCGCCCCGCCGTTCCTTTTGCAGAACTTCTGAATAAATCTTACCGGTGGTAACATTTGAATATTTATTAAGGTTAATGTCGATAAACCGTTCATAATGTCCAAGGTCTAAGTCAGTTTCGGTCCCATCATCGGTCACGAAGACTTCACCGTGTTGATAAGGACTCATCGTACCAGGATCAACGTTGATATAGGGATCAAACTTTTGAATCGTGACCTTTAAGCCCCGGTTCTTCAATAAACGCCCTAGCGAAGCAGCGACGATACCTTTACCAATGGATGACACAACGCCACCAGTTACAAAAATATATTTGGTCATGTGATAACTCCTTAAAGATTTATTTCGTGGGGTGGTATAAATAAAGAAAGCTCCCTATTTCAACAGAAATAGGGAGCTAATACGATCGTTTGTCTCAGGTATTTCTACCAGAGAGCCCAAATAAGATAATACAAGGAGATTCCCTTTTCGTCAAGGAAAAATCTTGAAAAGCTTATTTCGATTCGTCGTCTTCGTCATCGTAGTCGTCATCATCATCGTCATCATTTAACTCTGATAATTGACCCTCGATACCGTCTGGCAACGTTTCATCAGCAACATCGTCGTCTGTGTCATCAACACCCGCAAGTTCATCGTACTTGCTGCTTGCTGAATCATCAGTATCGTCGTCCTGATCATCATCGTCATCGTAGTTATCGTCATCTTCGGGATCATCGTCATCGTAATCGATCACGTCGTCATCATCCCCGGCATCGGCCAAGAAGGCGTTAACCTTCTTACGCTTCTTGCGCTTTGGCCGATCCTCATCTTCGTCATCGTCCGTATGAATAACGGCTTCGTCAATGGATTCAAATGGGTACCATGCACGCAGGCCCCACATATTGTCACCGAGCGAAATGAAACTACCATCGATATTAAGATCGGTATAAAATTGTGATAAACGCTCCCGAATTTCTTCGTCGCTTTTACCTAAATATGATTGCACAGCGTTGGTCAAGTCGGCAAAAGCCATCACATCACCATGTTGTGATAAGATCGCGTGAGCAACCTCAATTAAAGATAATTCGGACTTTTTTTGTCCATCAAATTGTTTTAGTTCCAAACTGGTGCACGTCCTTTCCACAGTTTATAGTACATAATACCAAATTAGGCCGTGAATTGCAATCGCAACTTGTAGTTACCAAGTAGCTGCTCACCCGCGTATAAATCGTAATCAACGTTCACCTCACCTGAAAATGGCCGTTCACGTAGCCGTACTCGTAACATCGGCGTCACCGTTTCAACAGGTAGCATCCCCATAGGCGTTTGATAATGAGCACGCACCCGTTTACCATTGGAAAAGTGCAACCGAAGTCGGTTCTCCGCACTCCGCGTCAACACGACGTCCCCATTAGCTGCCAGCTTAATCGTCACTGGAATCGGTTCTGGCGCATCATCGTTAACTTCCTTATACCGTAAATAAAACGCGTCACCCATCTGAACCAATTGACCATCGACATCCAGTGCATAGTTCGCCGTATCGTCATCTTGCCGTGCCTGCGTCTCTAAATGAATCGCCACTGGCACACCAGTTGTTAAATCATCCATATTTGGACCTCCTAATATTTCAAAATCACACGCTGAACGCCCGTCTACGATCACCGTGTTACCACACTCGCTATATCCTTTTCAGCGTTCACGACCGCGCGACTCCCATCACGCCCATCGTAAAACTTCCTGTTTAATTATAAGCCATTCATGCCAAAATAACTAAAAATAGGACTAAAAGCGGTCAGCTTAGATCTGCTGGGAAAAGTTCGAACCCGCGTAAACTTTTTGAGTCGGCTGTGTTCCAACAATTGTCCCTCAGCCCCGGAGGTCAAAATAGGCCGCACGTTGCTGACGAACAAAAAGCCAACTAACTTGCACGTTTCATTATCCTATGATGGTATGCTACAGATTAAGTTGATTTGTCTAAGCCAATGCAACGGTACCATTTTTCTAGTATAATTAGTGATGATACGGACAACGGTGGCGGTTTCATCATGAGACATCCCTCGTGCCCGATAACAACGGATAACGGGGTGGCTTTCTTGACGGAATCAACAATTGCAACTTTGAGTCAAAAATACGAACCGGCAGCGATGCTGGATAGTTTTGCGTACACGAACGCCCTGCTGTGGTTAACGGCGGCTCGTCAGCAACCAATCGTTCATTTCTGGCAGTTACAGCCAACCGTCATTCTCGGCCTATTAGACCAACGCTTGCCACGGCTAACTGCTGGCTTAGCACATCTACACGCTGCCGGTTATCAGGTCATGCTCCGTAATTCAGGTGGGCTAGCCGTAGTTGCTGACCCTGGTGTACTAAACGTCTCCTTATTTCTTCCAGCAACTCGTGAACGCTATTCAATTACAGCGGCATATCAATTGATGGTCGACTACGTTCAGGCAGTTTGGCCACAATTAAATATCACGACTGGTGAGATTACACGCTCCTATTGTCCTGGTGATTATGATTTGAGTATTGCCGGTCGTAAAATTGCTGGAATGTCGCAACGGCGCACTGCCGAAGCGCTGGTCATCATGCTGTATGTCAGCGTTGATGGCGATCAGATGGCCCGTAGTCAACTCATTCAGCGTTTTTACCAAGTCAGCTTAGCCGGTCACCATGACGCGCGGTTTCCAGATGTTGATCCACAAGTCATGACGACCGTTGCTGACGCTTTGGCAGCGCCGACTGACACTACCGCTACACAAGCTCGTTTTATAGCCATCCTAGCTCAACATGGGACGGTCGACACAACAAGTTTGCCGTTAGTCACCGAAGAACCTGAATTTCAAGCACACTTAAATCAAGCCTATCAACAAATGCAACGCCGACAACAACGCTTGCATCACTGAAAGAAGGAATTAATTTGGTCTATCGCCAGCAACTATTACCCATGGAGAAAGTCTTTCGTGACCCGGTCCATGATTACATTTATATCCAACATCAAGTCATTCTCGATTTGATCAACACCTCGGAATTTCAACGACTGCGCCGTATTAAGCAACTCGGTACGACCTCGCTGACCTTCCACGGTGCAGAACACTCCCGCTTTGGACATTGCCTCGGTGTTTATGAGATTACACGCCGTATTTGCGATAACTTCGAACGTAACTACCCGACCCAGGCCCCTGGTGACGGTGGTTGGGATGATCACGAGCGATTGGTCGCACTATGCGCCGCCCTGTTACACGATATCGGTCACGGGCCATACTCGCACACATTCGAGCACATCTTTCACACCGACCATGAAGCCCTAACTGTTCAGATTTTGACATCACCTGAAACCGAGGTCAATCAGGTCTTACAGCAAGTCTCACCTGACTTCCCGGCCCAAGTTGCGGCCGTCATTCAAAAAACGTACCCGAATCCCCAAGTCGTCCAGATGATTTCTAGTCAAATCGATGCCGATCGGATGGACTACCTACTGCGAGATTCGTACTTCACGGGTACGAATTACGGTAATTTTGATTTGACCCGTATTTTGCGCGTTATGAAGCCGTATCAAAGCGGCATTACATTTGCGATGGAAGGCATGCACGCGGTCGAAGATTACATTGTCAGTCGCTTCCAGATGTACATGCAAGTCTATTTCCATCCAGTATCACGTTCCATGGAAGTCATCCTAGATCGCCTACTGGAGCGGGCTAACGATCTTTATCAAAGCCACGCGGTCGACGCTGAAGCCACACCAGTGATGTTATTGCCGTTTTTCAATAATAACTTTACGTTACACGATTATTTACGGTTAGACGATGGCGTCTTAAACACTTATTTTAGCCATTGGCGTGATAGCCGTGATCAAATTCTCGCTGACCTAGCAACCCGTTTCTTAGACCGGCGTCCCTTAAAATCAGCACGAGTCGATGCAACGACTCAACCGCTAATTCCAACGTTACAAAAATTAATTGAACAAGCCGGCTTTGATACGCACTACTACACTGACATCAACGACAGTTACGATCTCCCTTACGACGCCTATGATCCTAAGATGAAGAAGCCGCGTACCCAGATTGAACTGCAACAAAAAGACGGTTCCTTACTAGAACTATCCACCGTCAGTGACCTAGTGCGAGCCATCACCGGGAAAGTCTCTGGCGATCAGCGGTTTTTCTTTCCAAAAGAAATGCTCAGCAAAAACGCCGAAAACGATTTATTTAAACCAATTTACCAAGAATTCCAGCAATATATTTTAAACGATCGTCTGGTCGTACCACACTAATTTTGGAGGAATTATTATTATGTCAGTCAAGCTTATCGCCATCGATATGGACGGCACCTTACTCAATGAGCACAGCGAACTAAATCCCGCAACCGTTCAAGCGATTAACGCCGCTAACGCTCAAGGAATCAAAGTCGTCATTTGTACGGGACGACCATTAAGTGGCGTCACGCCCTTTTTAAAGCAACTTGGAATCGCTGGTGAAGATAATTACGTCATTACTTTTAATGGTTCAATGGTTCAGACAATTACTGGTAAGATCATCACAGGACTTACTCTGTCACATGACGATTATATCGACATTGAAACGCTCAGCCGAAAACTCAATATACATTGTCACGTTGAAAGTGAAGACCATATCTACACCGCCAATCGAAATATCAGCCCTTATACGGTCGGCGAAAGTGCACTCGTCAATATGCCGATTCGGTTCCGGACGCCCGAAGAAATGCGCCCAGACTTACCAATCGTCAAGTGCATGTTCATCGATCACGGCCCACTACTGGATGCAGCCATCAAGCAATTACCAGCGTCATTCTCCAAGCGCTTTACCATTGTTCGCTCAGAAGCGTATTTCCTAGAATTCATGAATCCCGCCGCTAGCAAGGGTAACGCCCTAGCCACGTTGACCGACCATCTGAACTTAACTGCTGATGAAGTCATGGCGATTGGTGATCAAGGTAACGATTTGAGTATGCTGCGTTACGCAACCAACAGTGTTGCGATGGGTAACGCCATTGATGAGGCCAAGCAAATTGCCCGTTATGAAACCAAGACTAACGTTGAAGACGGGGTCGCACACGCCATTAACACTTGGGCACTCGCCTAAGCTACTATTTTTCAAACTAATTCAAGCAACGCTAATGGCTCGTTTTTAACGTGCCGTGAGCGTTGCTTTTTTATCACTGTTATGACCGCTACCCAGCGTTTTCTAAACAATCCAGTCAAGCAAAAAAGTGACGATCAGTCATTACCTGATCGTCACTTTTTAATGCTGGTTATTCGAAACTACCAGTTGCACTATTTTCCTTAGTAACACTACCACTATCCGGATAATAACGATAAGTATCCGTTACTGTCTTGGAAGCAGAAGAACTAGACTCATTCGTCGCATAGATTGCGGTAATCTGATAATAAGCACTAGTCTCCTTAGTAATATTAAATTCGGTATCCGAAGTAAACGTAACACCGGACGCATCCTGAAACTGTTTGATGATCGCCGAAGTTGTCAACTCTGAAGAACTACTGCTGGCAGACGTGCTGCTATTCGACGAACTCGTCATCGTTGAACTATCGGCACTAGTACTACTCGTACTACTTGAAGACGTCCTACTATCACTCGCACTAGCCGCAGAACTCGAACTGACAACCGTTGAGCTATCACTACCAGAACTAGTTGATTGCGACGCCTCATAATTCATAATGGCTTGTTTCATTGCCAAAGCTTTTTTCTGTAATTTTTTGATAACCGGATGTGTGGCTTGCACATCATCCAACTTATCAATATTGGCCTTCGCAGTGGCCAAATCATGAATACTTAATTCATCACGGGCAGCGTTATAGTAACCATTGGCTAGCTTGACCGCCTGGTACTGCTTGACGAGCTTTTGCCGAGCAGCAATAAAACTGGCGTCAGTCGTGCCATCATAACTACTTAACGTGTCAAAATAACCCTTTGCTAGACTGAGCTGATTATTATCAAGTGCTTCTTCAGCTTCCTGATAATACTTTAACCCAAGGGCTAACTTTTTGATCGCTGGAGTTGATTCAGAAGCACCCGCTAAAGTCTTCTGGGCAGCGGCAATTTTTTGTTGCGAAATTTGCTGATCAGCTTTGGTTAAAACGGCCGTTGTACTGTTACCAGTTGCGGTCGTTGCCGAACTTGCGGTTACGCCTCCGGTATTTTTGGCACAGCCTGAAAGTGTAATCAATCCGAGTAGGACGATTACAATCAGTGGCCAAGATGATCGATAGGCATGATCCACGGCAAACCCCTCCTTTTTATCATGCTCCATTATACCATTAATCGCAATGTCATTTTTTTCAAAGCTCTGAGTAGCGGCTTTGTTAAATTAACCTAACTAACGCTGCGACATAATAAGCCGCTAAACCAAGTACCACCACTAAGTTGGCCCAGCGATACATCACAATTAAGGCCAAGTATTCCCGAAACATAGCAAACGGTAAATAATACAGTGGCGTGTGCGCACCGATTCCCGTTAGGTTCAGGTGCAGTTGCCGAGCAAAAATATTAGCCCGTAAAACGTGATAGCCACTCGTGACAATCACGGCGCGATAAAACGGTTGTTGCCGCACAATTAATGCGTGCGAAAATTTTAGATTTTCAATTGTCGACGTTGACCGATTTTCTTCTTGAATGGCATCACGGGGGACTCCTTGATCCACTAAGTACTGCCGCATTGCGGTACTCTCCGCCATAACCTCATCCGGCCCCTGACCACCAGAAACAACGATCGTGATTGGTTGATGATAACGCGCCCGTTGCACCCGGTAGTACTTCGCTGCCGCCTGAAGCCGATATGCCAGTGTTCGCGTTGGCTGCCCATTTGGCATCAACCCTGCTCCTAAGACGATCATATAATCGATCTGTCGATGACGTCCTAGTCGGGTCATGACGCAAGCTAATAGATACGCGATAAAGCTGAACGCAAAATACGCCGTCAATAATAACGCTAGGCCTAATAACTGCCACAAGCGTCGCGAATGCCAAACTCCTAAGTTGATTACTGATAAGACCAGCATTATGACTAATACACCACCGACGATTGCTAGCAAGCTGTAATGAAACGCCCAGCCCTCCTTGCGAATCAATCGGTAACTATACCTGACAAAACTAATGCCCACAATCAAAATTACAATTGGCAACAACGTATAAGCCAAAATTTTTGCACCGACCAACATGAATTGCCAAGTAGGACTTGCCTGCGCACTGAATCGATGGTAAGCGCTTAACAAAATACCAATGACTGCAATCAAAAAAAGATGTCCCGTTAACCAATGCCGCCGGTCCGTCAATTGCAAGGTCAACGCACTAGCAAGGGCCAAACTACCCCAATAAAACGGTGTCATCGCAACACCCCCTTAACTTATATTGTAATCATTTTAAGGATTCGTGCTAGTGTTTATGGATAAAAAAAGGACGCCGGTAGCCCGACGTTGGTCCGTTATCCGTTCCGCGCCATCACCTAATTAATGTTGAAGCACGCCAAAACGAAAGATTCGTTGATATACGGCGTCCAGTCCAACCTTGACTAGGTCACAATGCCCACCAAACAACACCTTTACTCTATCACTTTTAGAAATTACTGCAACTTAAAAAGCGTCAAATCAGCAATTGCCAATTTGACGCTTCGTCAATTAATTTTCTTCGTTATGGAAACGATTCTTAAATAATGGACTAACTGGTTTATTTTCATGGATAAACTTGATTGCTTGACCCATTAATTGACCAACTGAAACTTGTTCGATCTTATCGATTCGCTTAGCAGCTGGTAATTCAATTGAATCCGTCACAACTAATTTCTTAATTGGTGACTTTTCAATCCGTTCGATGGCAGGACCAGACAGAACTGGATGCGTACAACTGGCGTAAACTTCAGTTGCGCCCGCATCAACCAGTGCCTGTGCACCTAAAGTAATCGTCCCAGCCGTATCGATCATATCATCGATCATGATGGCCCGCTTACCCTTGACATCACCGATAATATTCATAACTTCGGCAACGTTGGCCCGTGGTCGACGCTTATCAATAATCGCGATTGGTGCCTTCAAGAATTCAGCTAATTTACGTGCCCGAGTCACACCACCATGGTCAGGTGAAACAACCACAGCATTTTCATCCAAGTGGTGGTTCAGGAAGTAGTCAGCTAACAGTGGCGCACCCATCAAGTGATCCAACGGAATATCGAAGAAGCCTTGAATTTGGGCAGCATGAAGATCGAGTGCCAAAATCCGTGTTGCACCGGCTGTTTCCAGCATGTTTGCAACTAACTTAGCGGTAATTGGTTCGCGAGAACGTGCTTTCCGATCTTGACGCGCATATCCGTAATAAGGAATAACCACGTTAATGGTCTTAGCACTCGCGCGACGTAGGGCGTCAATCATGATCAATAGTTCCATCAAATTGTCATTAACGGGAGCGGAAGTTGATTGAATGATATAAACTTGATCACCACGAATACTTTCCTCAATGTTAATGCGAATTTCGCCATCACTAAAGCGATCGACCGAAGTCTTACCCAACTTAACCCCAACGGCGTCCGCGATTTTTTCTGCCAATGGTTTATTTGAATTCAAAGCAAAGATTTTTAACTTTGGATCAAAATACTGTTCTGACATAATTTCCTCCATTCGAAAATTTATTACTTACTAAATAATAGGCATTTTGCTAGTGAAAATCAAGTCCCAACAACAAGGCAAAATTGCGTGAGACTGGGCTGGAAGCACGACTTTCGGCAATCTAAGCCCCTTCGTGATTAAAGATTAAAGTTTCGTGAGCCCCGATTACCGAACAATCTTAGTTAATGAGACCGCTATCAGTTGTAATTGGTACTGACACACGCATTGCACTAGTTATTGTCTTAGTTGGTACTTGACCGCTGCCGTTTCTCGCGTTCAAAAGTAGCCAGTCCTAGAAGTCGGAATAGAGCGCACACCGGCTGACGAACAGGAATCTACTAGACTGTTCAGTTATCTAAACACACTCAGTGGTGCTGATTTAAATAAGTCACGACATCGCGCCCCAAGCGATTCATCCCTTGATATTGTTGGTACTGCTTGCCATTCTGGGCCATGACGACAATGCTATAAGTGCCTTGTTTGGTCTTAAAAATGGCTGCGTCGTTTTGGACACCCTTATCGGGATATTCACCAGTTTTATTATAGACCGTGACGTGTTTAACTAAGTATGGTAGCTTGCTGTGGTTGCGACAGCCCTTAAGTAAGGTCAGCATCTTCTTATCATACGTCTTACCCAATAACTTATGTTGATATGTCAGCGTTAAAAAACGAGTTAGATCAGCCACCGACGTGTAATTATCGCGTCCCCAGCGTAGCGCGTTCGTATCAAGCATATACCGTTGTAAAACCGTCTGCTTGAATCGATAATGCTTAATGGCCGCATTAACGCTCCTGAAGCCCCCCGCACGTTTGATTAACCGGTTAGCCGCGTTATTATCGGAATTATGAATCATTAATTTTAAATCATTTTGATCTTGCTGTGTTAGCCGTAACTTTCGTTGTTGGACCCGTCGATAAATCGTCAGCATAACATAAACTTTGATCGTACTAGCAGAACGTTGACGAGTCATGCGCTGATTTCCCGTTTGCACGGTTAGTTTTCGTCGACCTAATCGGGTCACCTTGACCGACCAGCACCCACCTAGTGATTTCAAATCACGTTGCGCGATTTTTTTAACGGCTGTTTGCTCACTTTTAACGCTAGTTGCGTGTACTGGTAATGCCCAGCTCCAACCACCAAGCAATGCCAGACCACAAACAAGGCCGCGAATCCACTTCTTCGTCTGCATCTAAATGCCTCCAAACTTCCCCGTCCCGTAAACTCCTCGCCAATTATACCAATTTCGTGACTTAATTAAAATCACTCAGTTGCCCTGAACTGACACAGTCAAATCAACTTTGTCCTATTTAGCAGCTAAATAGCCCTTATTACACCACAAGTCACGCCGATGAGCTAACAAAAAGAGACCATCCCAGCAACAACGCACTTGGATGGTCTCTGAATTCAATTATCAATGATAATAATTACATGTTTTCTGGTTCATGTGGTAAGCGGCCCCAGAAGTCAGGCTTGTTCGTCTGACGTGCCCGGGCAATTGCCATATCATGGAAGTTAACATCATCAGTAATGGTCGAACCAGCCGCGATAAACGAGTGGTCAGCCACTTCAACTGGCGCAATGATGTTCGAGTTACTACCAATAAAGGCGGAATCGCCGACATTCGTGTGGTGCTTGTTGACTCCGTCATAGTTAACGAAGACCACACCACAACCAACGTTAATATCTTGACCTAACGTTGCGTCACCAACATAAGTCAAATGGCCGACCTTGGTCCGATTACCGATCTTAGCCTTCTTGACTTCGACAAAGTTACCAAGATGGACGTGTTCACCAATCTCAGCTTGCGGCCGCAAATGGCTATACGGGCCAATGTTGCTGTCAGCGTGCATGATGGAATCTTCCAAGAAGGAAGCCGTCACCCGAACACGATCTTCAATCACCATGTCATGGATCTCGGAGTGCGCGCCGATGAAGCAATCTTCACCAATTGTCGTATGGCCCTTGATCAAGACGCCTGGTTCAATAATCGTATCAGCACCAATCTTAACGCCCGCATCAATATAGGTATCGTCAGGGTTGATAATTGAAACCCCATTTTCCATATGCTGCGCGTTGATCCGTTGTTGCATCACTTTGGTTGCTTGGGCTAGAGCTGCACGGGTATTTACCCCCATTGATTCATCAAAATCATCCATTTGATAGGCGGCGACCACATCACCCTGATTCTTCATGATCTGAATCACGTCAGTCAAATAATATTCGCCCTGTGCATTATCGTTGGTCACTTCATGTAAGGCGGCAAACAACTTCTGATTATCGAAGCAGTAGACTCCCGTGTTAATTTCATGAATTTCTTGTTCTTCCTTAGTCGCATCCTTTTGTTCTACAATCTTTTCAACGATGCCTAACCGATTGCGAACAACCCGGCCGTAGCCTTGAGGATTAGGTGCCTTGGACGTTAAAATCGTGCCAGCGGCACCCTTAGCTTGATGATATTCAAATAATTCTTCAAAAGTTTCAGCTTTAAATAAGGGTGTGTCGCCACTGACGATCAGCGTCATCCCATCCGCATCTTTTAAGAGCGATTCGGCTTGTAATACTGCGTGACCGGTTCCTAATTGTTCCGTTTGAACCGCGTACTCAGTTCGGTCGCCTAAGGCTGCTTCCACATCTTTGGCACCGTGGCCTACAATGGTCACGATATTTGCCATGTGGGTGGCTTCAACTTGGGTCAAGACGTGGTCGACCATCGATTTGCCACAGACCTGATGTAATACTTTGACTAGCTTGGATTTCATCCGGGTCCCTTTACCAGCGGCCATGATGATTGCATTTTTGGTTGTCATTACAAATTACTCCTTAGTCCTCAGATAAGTCCATCATATCAAAAAACTGGTCTGGATAACACACCAGGCTAGACTTCCGCACCGAAAACCTTCTCCAAATAGTTACCAGCAACGACTTTAATCGCCTTGTCACTATCACTCACGTTGGTTACTCGTAATAACGACGTGTAGTCATCGATTAAACGATTGCCAACAAAACTGGCTTCGGCAAAAACGGTGATGCCAATTAAATTAGCATCAAATTCTTCAATCAAGGTCTTCATCCCGTTGATTGTGCCGCCGCCCTTCATGAAATCATCCACGATGAGCACGTTGGCGCCTTCCGTTAGGCTTCGCTTGGAAAGTTCCATCTTCTTGATCCGTTCTGAAGAACCCGAGACATAGTTCACACTAACGGTCGAGCCTTCCGTAATTTTAGAATCATTGCGGACAATCACAAACGGCACGTTTAAATAAGTCGCAACACTTTGGGCAATCGGAATTCCTTTAGTTGCAACGGTCATAACAGCGTCGATTTTTTGATTCAAGTACTGAGTCGCAATCACCCGACCCACTTGGCGCAAAATATCTGGTTGGCCTAAAATATCAGATAAATAAACATAGCCACCCGGTAACACCCGACTCTTGTCGGCAACCTTGGTGGTCATCTCGTCAATAAATTCTTGGGCCTCTTCCTTTAAAATATAAGGAATAAACCGCGCACCACCAGCAGCACCGGGAATGGTTTCCAAGATTCCTGTTCCCCGGGCCTGAAACACTTTCTTCAAAATCGTTAAATCTTCACTGATTGACGACTTTGCGGATGCGTACCGTTCCGCGAAGTATGTCAATGAAACTAATGTATGGGGACGTTCCAACAAATAGCGCGTCATATCTATTAAACGTTCGCTTCTACGTACTTTCATAACTTCCACCTCAACCTAAATCATCATTTTTAAAGTCTATGCAAAATGATAACACAAACGTTCGGAAATAAGCTAATTTTTTCACGTTTTTTTACTAAACCATCGGAATTTCTTAATATGTTTGCCAATTATCTTGTCTGTACAGCTCATATTTGGCGAATTCGAGAACAATAAACTTAGGCAACTTATAACGGAGTAGATACGGAATGTGCCAGGGGAATCCATCATTCACACGACGTAGCGTCCAGAAAGTTCGATTGATTGGTCGCTACTTACACCTAAAAAGCCCAGAACGAGTAATTTTGGAATCGTTCTGAGCTTTCAAGCAATTTATTTTATTGGCTTCTGCTTATTGAATCGTTGTCGTCCCCAAACAATAGGATATAGACAACAGTAATTACCAAATTACCGACTAAACTTTTCTATAAAATAACCGATACTCGGCAATTAGTCCTTGTCGAATATCGGTTATCTTAATCTGACTAATTCATGTTACTTATTGGCCCGGTGCTTACCCCCAACAAATAAGCCATAGTAAATCAAACTGAATAACAAGCTACCGAGTAATGACGATACTAGCCCATGTGTCGTAGTTTGTGTCATCACAGCTAAGATTGCTCGAACAGCAAAGTAAGCTACTGGAATAATAGGGCCAACAAAATTAGATTGATTCCTTTTTCCCAGTAAATAACTCCAGTATCCTAATCCCAGCGTAATTCCTATAATTACTACTCCAATAATTATAATCGTTGCCATTTTTCAACCTGCAATCATTTTTTGCCGTTTTCATACTCTTTTACAATATCTAAAAAATCAGTCCTCTCGTTGGTTTCTCGTGCATAATCTATAATGGATTTCCCAAATGGATCACGCAAACGATAATCTGAGCCCGCCTTTAATAGATAAAAATATAACTCTTCATTTTCCTTAGTATCCAAATCATTATCAAAAACCGCATAAAACAGTGGTACATGTCCATACTTATCAACGCTATTTACATCGATGCCGTTCTCGACTAGTAGTTTCGTAATTTCCATAGCAAACTTAGGATTCGGACGCCATACACAATTGTAAAAATAATGTAATGCGTTTCGATGTTCACTCTTGGTGACAAAGTTAACATCAATACCTGCTTGTAACAAAAAATGAACAATCTTTAACTTTTCCTCAGGATTGTCATCGTTTGTCATTGCCATGCATAATAAATTAAGTCCTTCAAACTTATCAGTCTCATCCACATTGCCAGAATAATAATTTTTAAACTGATCAAATGTTCCATCTCTTACCGCACTAAAAGCATTGTAAACTAGCACACTTTTTACCTCGTTTCATATTTATGACTCCGATTAGCAGACGGAGTTTCTAATCTAGAGTTTTTGGGATTAAATTGAAAATCCTTCAATGTCATCTTCCTATTTTTATATAGATTGAACATTTCCTTATAAGACTTACCCGGTAGATTTCCGAAATCGACCTTTCCTTTTCGGGGTTAACCCGGCTTCCAATGTATCACTTGTTTCGTATTTCGATCAATAAGCACTCCATCTTTAGCTTGCCTATTATATACTTCCCGCTCGAATTCGAGTTTTTTTTTCCCGGTTAATGTTGGTCGTCCATAAGGTTTTCCGTTCCTAATATAAGAGCCATTTTCCAATGGGACATTATTTGTCTTTTTATCTTTCCCATCTTTTGAAGATTTTTCCTTGCTAGATTTCTCCTTTTTCCCATGACTATCTTTATTCTGCGAGGATTGTTTTCTCTGAGAAGCTTTTCTTGCCTTGCCCGCAGCTTTTTTCTTATTGTAGCGCTTCTGTTGTGCTTCTTGGTCTTGTGTTTTGTCGCATGAGAAGTCTTTTTGGGCTTAGACTTTTGATGTCCCATGCTTGGTCTTTGTAGTTTTGTGAGACTTCGTGGCTGCTTTCTTGGTCGTCTTCCTAGCCGGCTTACGTTTGGCCAATTCCTCAGCCGCACGCTTCATTGCCTGCTTAGTTGCCCGACCGGCACAAAGTTCAAGGCTGTCCAAAACGCACCCTTCAAACGAGAACGCTTCTTACCAGTAGCGCATCTTTCCCCGTAATAATGGTATAAATATCATTATACCCAATCATATCCGTCAAAAACGAAATGATACCTTTACTGATTCCCGTCCTACGACTAAGTGTGGCAATTACAGCGCTACCCTTGGACTTATGCTTTTAGAAGACTTCTTGTGTGACTTGCCCCCCACGCAAACGAAAAGTTGCAACCCCAACACGAACAAAAAACTAGCCGCTCTAGAATTCCCAATGAATTCCAGAAACGACTAGTAACATTTTAGCGTGTCACAACGAACCACTTAATTCTGTAAACTACCTACTTTTAACGTGATACAGATGAACAAGAATAGCTCCACTAGCTTCCGACCCGAAGTCGCTGATAACCCAGCGCAGCAAAGTAGAAGATACACTCGATTGCAGCGATGAAGAAACTGACTGGTAAATTCGTGACGTAACTCAAGTACAGCCCCAGCCAAACCCCAATCAACGCGAAACCAATCGCTAGAAAAATCATCTTGCTAACCGTATGGACAAAGTATCGCGCTGCCGCTGCTGGTAACGTGAGTAAGATAAAGATCAGTAATGACCCCACAATTTGGGCAGCCACGCTGACGCTCATCGCAACGAGTACCAAGAAGACCACTGAGATGCCGGTCGTCCATAAGCCGCTCACCCGGGCGCCAATCGCATCGAAGGAATCAAATTTGAGTGGCCGGTACAAGCCCAACATCACGAGTAGGACGATGGCCGATAAGATTGCGACCCGGATGACATCCGCACTGGCAATCCCAATCACACTCCCAAACAGGATGCTCGTCGCATAACTCGAAGTTTGATTAGATAACGACAGGAATAGAATCCCTAAGCCGATAAACAGAGCGGAAATTGCAGAAATCGAGGCTTCGCGTCGTGATTGTTTCACACTCATCTGCCCCACGATGACCGAACTAATCACGGTAAAAATCAGCATCCCACTCAACGCGGTCCAGCCCATAAAAATCCCGAAGGCTGCACCGGCAAACCCAATTTCAGACAGTGTGTGTGTCAGAAATGAGAGGTTCCGGGCAATCACGAAAACGCCAATCGTCCCACAAATAATTGCAATAAAGGTTCCTGCTAAGTAGGCATTTCGCATAAATACTAAGCTAAACATTGACATTAGTGGCCTCCTTTAATTGCTCTACCGACATATCAGCGATATTGCCAAATTGCTGGTGGCCGGGCTTTAAGGCCAGATAATGTTTGGCGTATTGCTTCGCTAATGGCAAGTCGTGCGTCACAAAGAAGACGGTAATGTTGCTAGTTTGGTTTAAGTTCTGAACGAGGTCCAACAATTCATACTTCATTTCATTGTCCAGACTAGCCGTCGATTCGTCTAAAATTAATAGCTGCGGTTGTTGCACAATTGCTTGTGCTAAGTAAGCCCGCTGCTTTTCACCACCAGAAGCCATCCCAAGCGGTCGCTGACGGAGTTTCTTCAAATTGGTCACGGCTAATGCTGTCGCTACCTGACGATGTTCAGCTCGAGACAGCCATGGCTGCCACCCTTTTAGGTTCAGCCCGACAAAGTCCTCAATCGTTAACGGATACTCCTGGTCTAAGTTGCGAAATTGGGGCACATAGCCAATTTTAATGGCTTTTTTATTCGGATAATACTTAATTTGACCGGCTGTTGGCTTCAGCATGCCAAGCAAGGCGCGAATTAAAGTGGTCTTCCCCACCCCATTCTCACCAATCACGGTCAAAAAGTCACCTTGTTCAATGTTAAAATTCAAATCTTTAAACACCTGGTTGTTTGGAAAGCCAATTCCAAGGTGTTGGACGGCAATTAACGGTTCCGTCATAACACTACCCCAACTTTCTAAATTAAAGTAAATCGTAATGATTACTATTTTAGTTTACCTGAATGCGGTGATTTGTCAATACCTGAGTTCAAAATGCCGCAATCATTACCAGCCATGGCAATCATCGGGGGCCTAATCAAATAACACCTTGACCACTAGTTGAATGCGCTTGTCACTAAGACGAGATTGCAAAAAAAGACCGTTTTTACCGTTAAGCCGGTAAAACACGGTCAATTCATGTTTATTATTACTTTAATTTAAGGGGGCTTAAGCCAACCCCGCCTGCTCATGTAAGAATTCATCCAACACTTCTTGATAGCGATCCGGGTGCGTTCGGATGGCTTCAACGTGACCAGCATCGGGGTCGATATACAGGCCCTTTTGTTGGGGTAGCTGGTCGTACAAGGTATGTGCATTGCGGACAGGCACCGTCTGATCCTTGGAACCATGAATCATCAAGATCGGTAACCCACCATCAATCACCCGTTGCAGAATCCGGCCATCCTTAAACCCATAGCCCGCGCGAACGTGTGCTAAGCGATTCGCCACCGGCATAATCGGATAGGCTGGCAAGTGGAACTTATGAGTCAGTCTGAACTTCGCTTCATCATAAAGATCCGCATAACCGCTATCCTCCACAATAGCTTTAACATTCTCCGGTAACGGCTCACCACTAGTCGCCATGACCGTGGCGGCCCCCATCGAAATTCCCATCAATACGATGTCAATATCCAGACCTAATTGACTAAGCGCCATCGTAATCCAACGTTCATAATCTAGTCGGTCTAGCCAACCATAACCAATCTTATGGCCTTGACTATCACCAAATGACCGGGCATCAGGCATTAAAACGTCATACCCCAAGCTCATAAAGATGCGCGCATACGGAATCATTTGTTCGCGCGAATGTCCTAGACCATGCGCCAAAATCGCCAAGCGGCCAATTGTTTTCGGATTAGGGATATATGTTGCCACTAAGTTCAGCCCATCAAAGGACTGGATCATCCACTGCTGTTTAGGCTGCTTGAAATACCAAAAATTCTCAATTTCAGTGTTTTCTGCCCGCGAACGTTCGCGGCCCTGCTGCTTCTGTGCGTCACTCACGTGCATCGCGACTTGATACGCCGCTAAGCCACCAAGTAACGTTCCCGCATAAGTTGCAGCACCAATGACGCCCGCCAATTTCAATCCAAATTTTGTCGACTGCTTCATCCGAACACCTCCGTTACTCCTTATTTAATCATAAACGCGCATAAATTGCTTACAAAAAGAGATTGCGTTGTCCGAATAACCGATGATGCGTTGAAGACAACGACCATCTTCGTGTGTCAACCTGCAAGCAAAGCCGCGGCTACTCGCATTCCGGTGCCAATTGCACTGCTACACCATCTCTGGCTGGACACAGGTCGTGATGACAAATGGCTCAGCGCTACCGTTTAAGCGCAGCAGTAAATTAGAGACTCGGCTCACCTAACCCCGTACCAATAAAAAAAGCCCACCATCACGGCGGACTACTACGGTCTAATGTTCATTTAAATTAACTGGCCGCACAAGGTATACTTCCCGACAAAAACCCTTCAAGGAATTATACACGCGTTGCGCCCGCGATTGTTTGCGACACACACCGAACACAGTTGGTCCGGTGCCGCTCATCTGGGCCGCATCCGCCCCAAACGTTAACAATTGCCGCTTGATCTGTAAAATCTCGGGGTAGCGTTTTGCCGTGATTGGCTCTAAAACGTTGCCCATATTCGCAAAAATCTCCGCGAAATCCTGCTGTTGAATACCAGCCAACAAGGCCTCAATATTGGGATGCTGGTCGATGCGCTCGTAATTGACCTGCCGCAAAATATTTGGCGTTGACACACTGACTTTCGGCTTCGCGAGAATAATCCACATCGGCGGCAACTTAGGCAGTGGGGTAACCACATCGCCTTTTCCCGTCACGTGGGCCGTCTGACTGTAGACACAGTATGGCACATCCGAATCTACTTGCAATCCCAAACGTGCTAACGTGGCTAAGTCCAAGTGGAGATTCCACATCCGGTTCAAGCCCCGTAAAACAGCGGCGGCATCAGATGAGCCGCCTCCTAGACCAGCCGCTACCGGAATGGCCTTTCTTATTTTGATACGGACACCCCGATCAACATGACAATACCGTTTTAAAACGCTCACCGCTTGAAAAGCTAAGTTACGGCGATCATTCGGCAAAAAGCCACTATCGGTGACCACTTCGATTCGGTTCGTATGCAATGATTCTAACATGACATAGTCGGCCAGATCGACCGACGTCATCACCATGTCCCACTCTTTATCCCCATTTGGATGTTCAAATAAGGTATCCAGTCCTAAATTGATTTTGGCCGGTGCTTTTTCAACGATCTGCACGCGTCTCACCCTCTTCCATGACCGCGATTACCCGGGGTCGCTGACTTACTTTGATACAATTATACTAATATCAAGGCAAAATAAAAAGACCTTGCTTGGGGGTCTTAATATTGAGAATTCACGAGACGCGAATTAAGCTTCAGTTGTTTCATCATCAAAAGCGATTTGAACGTTCTTTGTCAGAACATCAGTATAACTGTAGGAGACCCGTTCAAATGCGTTTTCTTGTTGATCTAAATCCACAACGAACACCGAACGATAAGTTTCTTTCAAGATACCGTGGCGTTCAGTTGTTTTCTTACGGCCAGCCTGGGCAACGACCTTCATGCGTTGGCCGATCCGTGAGTCAAGTTTATCTTTAATTGCAGCTAGTGAAATTGGCATTGAGAATCCTCCTCATGAAAGACACTATACTAGCTTTTCACAAAAAAGTCAATATTATATCACAAGGTTTTCTAATGTGCAACCATTTTATAAGCATAGATAACTTAAAGTAAGTCAGCCTGATGTAACGCATCCGTCAATGTAATAAATTCATCGACCGTCAACCGTTCGGCACGAATCTTGGGATCAATCGTCGCGATATCAAGAGCCTGTTGAATGGCCGTCTTCGTCTCAGGTTGTTTACCAAATAGGCTTTGCAAATTATTCCACAGATTTTTCCGACGGTGCGCAAAGCCCGCTTTAACGACCTTGAAAAAAGCTGCTTCGTCAAATGGCACATGTGTCCGCGGTGGCAATGCCGTCAATTTCACGATTGCAGAATCGACATTCGGTGACGGCACGAAAACCGTCCGGGGAACGACCATCGCCATCTCAGCAGCCATCCGGTACTGCACAGCAATCGTTAACGCACCGTACGCCTTCGTACCCGGTTCAGCTGCCAAACGGTCGGCAACTTCCTTTTGCATCATCACAACAATATTTTCAAAAGCAACGTCCCCCGCCAAAATGTTCATCAGAATAGGCGTTGTAATATAATACGGTAAATTGGCGACGAGCTTCAACGGCCGCTCGTTATCTAAATGTTCACTGATCATCGCGGCTAAGTCAGCCTTCAAAATATCTTGGTTAACGACCGTTACATTGTCATAATCAGCTAGTGTCTCATCCAAAATTGGCAGTAACCGATCATCGATTTCAAAGGCCAGGACGTGGTGCGCAGCCCGTGCCAAATACTCAGTCAGTGCCCCGATCCCAGGGCCAATTTCAATCACGTTATCATTGGTTCCAATGTCAGCAGTGGCAACAATGTTGTGTAACACGTTCTGATCAGTTAAAAAATTCTGTCCTAAACTCTTCTTAACTTGTAACCCGTACGTATGCATAATTGCCCGTGTGCGGGCGGGATTCGCAATATCTAAATCTCTACTCATCATTTCTCCTCTGTGGTTAGTTGGTCAACAGCCGCCCAAAAATCAGCTGGCTGAATTTGAAATAGTTGTAACCGTTTGGGCAGCTGTTTACCGTTGACGTATCCGATACCTAAACGTTCACCCAACTGTTCGCGTCGTTGACGCGCCGTGGGACCAGCTAGTAAGCCCGCCGCAATCAAATCATGGTGACTGATCAACTGTTGGGGCTCGTCGATTTGCTCCGTATATAGATGGGCGAGTGCAGTTTGGATCGCCGCTGGGCTCGCGTGTTCAACGCCCAGGCTCCCCCCAGCCTTAGTTGGTACACCAGCTTTGCGGGGCAAAAAGGCGTGCTTGACACCCGGAACAGCCGCCGAAATCGTCTTCCGAATACGTTCACCGGAAAAGTCTGGGTCGGTGAACACGATCACGCCGCGACTGGCCTGCAACGTTTTGATCTGGGCTAAGGTGGCTTCGGAAATCGCCGAGCCATTCGTTTCAAGTGTATCTGCATCGACAGCTAGGGCGAGACGCTTCGTGTCATCTTTCCCTTCAACCACAATTACTTCTTTAATCTTTTTCAATCTTAAAAAATTCCTCTGCATTTTGATAAGTTTGGGCCGCTATAATTTCCGGCGTCGTTTCACGTAACTTGGCAATTGCTTCAACAACGTACCGCGTGTAACCGGGTTCGTTCTGCTTTCCCCGGTATGGTTCCGGCGTTAGATAAGGGGCATCCGTTTCAACCAGCATTTGCGTTAGTGGCGTTTGCTTGACGGATTCATGGACTTCACGCGCATTCTTAAATGATGCGACACCACTATAGGAAATATGCATACCTAAGTCCAAGAACCGTTTGAGCCACTCAGGGTCACCATTAAAGCTATGCATGACGCCACCCGTGTCACGAATATCAGCTGCTTTCAAGATCTTATAGGTATCTTCGAAAGCATCACGATTGTGCACGGAAATTGGCAATTGCATCTCTTTAGCAATGGCGACTTGGCGGGCAAAGACTTGCCGCTGAACGTCTTGTGGCGACGTATCCCAATGGTAGTCCAGTCCAATCTCACCTAACGCGACGACTTTCGGATGTTGGACTTGTTCAATCAACAACTTTTCAGCCGCCTGATCATAGTTTTTGGCATCTTCCGGGTGCCAACCAACAATCGCGACTAACTGAGGATACGTTTCCGCCAGTTTAATCGCATCGGCGTTCAGTTGTGTATTCGAACCAACGATTGCCATCCGCGTAACATCAAGGTCGGCCGCTTGTTGTAAGTAACGTGGCACTTCCTGGATGAATTCTTCACTATTTAAATGGGTATGAGAATCAAAAATCCGCATGTAATAACCCCTTTTCGACTTTTGTTATCTTAGTTGATTTTACCATGGGACGCAAGTTTTCGGAAAAGAAGACGGGCCATCCAACCTATTTCTTGCAAACTAATAACGACATACTAGTCATTAGCCATAAAAAGAGGCTGCACTAGGCACCCTCTTAACTAACTATATTCTAACTAGAATGATTGACAAAAATTCACAGTACTTTTCTTCAATCTCAGCCCATGCCAATCATTGACGAGCACTGCCTTATCCACCAAATAGGACGATCCAGCTAACCATAACAGCTTCAAAAACCAGGATAATATTTAACGTTCGATACGCTGATAATCGGTCCAGTTTATATTGCAAAAACTTTCGAATACCAATCAAAACAATTAAAATATTGCTGACCATCTCCAACATCGCAGAAATTGGAAAGTTTTCAATAAAAACAACTGCCACCATAACCAATTGCTCTTCTGGTGAATAATCCTCAGTCGCAAACTTAAACCGACTCTTAGGCGTGGTTTTTCGCCATCTAATTATTCGCAACAATCCAAATGCCAATAGGGTAATTATTAATTCCGGCACAACTTGGAGCATAGCACTGTGGGAATGACGTCGCCGAATGTAGGCAACGCCACACAAGACTAGGTAGATTGCTAATAACCAATAATTGATTTTTAACAATTGCTGCTCTGATAAACTGCCATATTTTACTTGAATACGTTGTAATAATCGATTCCAGCGCTTCATCAAATCACCCTTACAAAAACTATTATCGATGCTGAATGGAGACTATCAATTTAAACTTTATAACCGCTGAGAGGACTTCAAACAATCTTTATTATGTATTGTGACTTTTTCGAAGAATAATTTAGTTTAAAGTCAATATCTGCGCTAACATTTCATATTTTGACATCTTCCAAATTTGAGTATATTCATTAAAACCAATAACCCATCTCAACGATATTCAAAATTACTGGTTTTAATTTTCTCAATTCAATAGCGACACTTTTCAGTAACAACACCTCAGTGTTATGGTTACTAACATTCACCTGCTTTAACACAAAGTACTCTTTTCAAAAATTCATACATTATTCTAATCTTTTTCATTCAATGCTTAATTCCATCAACTAACATAAAACAATAATAGTTAATAGAATGTTCAAAATCATCAGATAACGATACACGCAATGTTCAATTCACTACATTAACTATTCGTTCAGTTTAATGTAGCACATTAATTATTCTAAGCGAGAAAAATTCCCAGATATGGGAAATCATCAGCAAATCCAGTTATTTAGGAGTGTCCAGTTTGTCTAATTCAGCTTCAATCGGTGCAACTGTCAAGATGGTTCAGCATGCTAAAAGACTATCAGTCAATGATGTTACTAACAATGAACGCATTATCTCAAAGTCAACTTACTATCGCTTCATCAACGGTCACAGCAACATCTCGGCTGTTTGCTTTTTACAGCTACTAGAGCGGTTAGAACTTACCCTTCAGGAATTTGACTTCATCTTACATCACTATCAAATTCCCCCGGTTGAACAATTGCTGCAACAAATCCAAAACGCAGTCGCCAAAGAAGATATTGGCGAGCTTTGGAAATTAAAGAAGCAAATTGACAAGCTATTTAATGCAACGCATGCTCATCGTTATCAACAGTTACTAACGCTAACCCACCTGGCTTTGCACCACCTAGAAACACCACAACAGGCACTGGATTCAACGTTACGAGCAGCGCTTGACGGGCTTATTCAAGACCTATTGAATCTTCAACTGTGGTCCAAATATGATTTGATGTTATGTCGCCAAATCTTCACCACTCTTACGCCAGAGCAGCAAATCATCCTATTAACAAGCGCTAATAAAAGTTTCCACAAATATCAACGGTTGACTGACGAAGCTTTAACCTTCATGACATTTCTAGCCAACCAGCTGTTCGTTGCTGTTCACGATAAACAGCCCAAGCTAATTACTAAAATATATCCTATAATGACAACGATCAACTTTCCCTCTGACCAACTCGTCCCAGCATTACTACTAAAATTCTGTCAGGGCATTACGGACTACGTGACTAAGCCCAACCAGCCATTGACCGCCTGTAGTCAAGCACTTGATATTGTGCACTGTTTACACATCCAATACTGGGACACGATTTTTCAAAACGTCTTACTGGACCTAAAAACAATGCCAATATAAAAAGCCTGGGTTTCCCCAAGCTTTCAAGCAAAATTAATGACGTACACGCCGCCAATACAGTCCCGCATACACCACCGTCATCACGACGACCACGCCTAACATGTATACGGGCAATGTCACGATACTACCGTGGTGGAGCCAACTCATTAAGTAAGTTAGCACACTCACTAGTAGATAATAACCCAGGCTAAACCAGCCACTGGCACTCCCCATCACCGTTTCATAGCCAATCAAAGCACGATTCAACGCGTTTGGTAGGGTGATGTTCAGACCTAAGAAGGCTAGAAAAATCCCAATCAGCATCCCAATGACGTGATTGCCAACAGCGGTCATTACCAAGCCAACTGCCGCTACCAAACTCAATCCTAAGCCACTTAAAGCGACCTGCATTGGTGACCAATAGTTGACAAGCCAATTCACTAGCAATGCGCCCAGCAGACTGGCCGCGGCTAAGACTAAACCGAGACTACCGTATTGCACAGCACTAAAGCCGAAGTGCGTTTCAAAAATAAACGGCGCTTCAGCGTAATAACTAAACAAAATACCATTAATACCACTAATCAATAGACCGTAACACCAGACCACGGGATCGTGCAATAACCGTGAAACGACAACGCTTTGTTGCCGCCAAGAGGCCACTTTGACCGTTTCTGGTCGAGTCTCTGGCAAGCAACACCCCGCGTACAACAGTATTACGACTGCTATCATGATCAAGACCGAGAAGACATGCTGATAGCCGAACACAGTCTGGACGCCACCTCCGATGAGTGGCCCGAGAGCGGGTGATAGTGCCATGGCCGCACTCACCTTCGCAAAGATTTTTGCACCAGTAACACCCGTAAAGCTCTCACGCATGATAGTCTGTGTCACAACCGAACCAGCACTAGCACCGAAAGCTTGGATCAAGCGGCAAACCAATAACCAAGTAAAGCCCGGGCTCAGATATAACCCTAAGTTACCAATCAAATAAAAGGCTAATCCACCTAACATGGCATCACGGCGCCCGCGATAGTCAGCATATTGCCCCCAGAAGAGCACCCCAACTGCAAAAGCCACAAAATAACTGCTCATGGTTAGCTGGCTGTGGCTGGCGCTAACGTGCATTGCCTGACTGAGTGCTGGCAAGATCGGCGTAAAAATTGATTCACTGATTTGTGGAAAACCAACTAATGTGATTAATAGTAATAATGATGGCACTTGTTTTTGGACGTTTTTCATTTAATTAAGTCTCCTAAATTTAATTAATTTGCGGAAAAACGTCCTTTTCCATCTACGGAGACGCATACGAGAATCTGTTCATACTTCATATGTTCTCACCTCATTTCTTGTTCGTACTACTGTACGGGAGATTAACCCATTTGTCAAAACGCACTACTTTCGAATGAACCTGACTGCTTCCGCCTCGCAAAAAATCCGTACCCGACTTGTCTTAAGAAATCAGGATACGGATTAACTGTAACTAATCAGCAACTATCACATACGTCCTAATGATGAAATACTAATTAATCGGCACTAGTCGATGAGCAAGTAATTCCATTAGAAGCGAATTAATTCCGGCACACATCCCAATCAGTAGCGCCAGCCACCATGTACGAATGGTGAATACCGTTGTTAAAACCATTACCACTAACAGTACCACCAACTGAATAAGTTTCAGCCATTTTGGAATTTTCTGCACCTGATGATCAGCTTTTACAACGTTCAAGTGTTCAAGAAGTGTCCCAAGTAAAACGGAAGCGACACCTACCATCACGCCAAATACCAGCACTTGCCACCAATGGGCAACAAAGATGGCAAGTGCTGCGATGCCCGTTGCACAAATAATCATATAAAAAGTATGATAAGAAAGTTGGTAGATCGCTTCTCTTTTCATAAAGTACTGTCCTCCATCATTCAAAAATATAATTATGGATAACATCAAACATATGCAACCACTATCGATTAGAATTTCAACTAATATACCACCAGACCACGCTCCAAACAACCGCAGAAGCTGACTTAGCAATTACCTTTGGCACACTACATTTCCTAAGAAATTTATACGTGAGCGCTGAAGCCGAGCTAGCTACACTTCCTAATAGCGCATCATTCCAAAAGCTTTTAAACTTCTTAAATTTCACTTTTTCCCGTGATTTATTCACAAAAACACCCAATGAATAAATCAGGGGAAAAAGTGGAACACAGATTCGACGCTTGTAACCTATACTACGAATTACATCTCGATTCCTATCATCAAGCGCTCATAGTTCAAAATCTACACAAAGCAATTAATTCAATAATATCAAAAACCGTTCCCCAACTATCTACAAATTGGGGAACGGTCTTTATTTTCGGCTCACATTAATACTTCGTTAATAACTTACGAAATCAATGATCCGTTTACCATATTATCTGGTACCGTAATTAATTGCACCTGACCGTCGTGTTCTGCTGACAGTAACATGCCTTGGCTCATTTCACCACGAAGCTTCCGTGGCTTTAAGTTACCAACGATGATAACCTTCTTGCCAATCAGTTCTTCCGGTTCTGGATACCACTTAGCAATACCTGAAAGGATTTGGCGATGATCAGCATCTCCTGCATCTAAACGGAATTGTAGGAGTTTGTCAGCCCCTTTCAATTTCTGCACCGTAATGACTTCAGCAACTTTCAATTCGACCTTGTCAAAATCATCAATGGTAATCGCTGGTTTAGTGAGGTTCAAATTAGTCTCAGCTGGGTTCCAGCCTTGTTCGACTTCAGCTTCATGTTTCGCGTTTTCCATGGCTTTACGCCCCTTCTGTTTGTCGGATTTCGTCATCTTACCCTTCAAGAATTCAACTTCGGCATCCATATCGACCCGTGGGAAGATTGGGGTTCCCTTAGCAACGACTTGTGCGCCAGCCGGCAAATCAGCCAGTTGTAAGTCGGCAATTGCTAAAGTTGCTGGGTCCAACCCTAATTGGGTAAAGATTTCCTTAGGTGCATGCGTCATGACTGGACTGATCAAACTAGCAATCACCCGCAAACTAGCTGCTAAATGGGCCATCACACTGGCTAACTTATCAGCATCATTCGCATCGTCACTCTTAGCTAATTGCCAAGGTGCCGTTTCATCAATATACTTGTTCGTCCGACTGACCAACTTCCACACTTCAGCCAGCGCATCTGATAAATGCAGGCTGTCCATGCAAGCGTTGAAGTTCTTAATAGTCGTGGCAGCTGTGGCTTCTAAGTCAGCGTCAAATTCAGTCACACCGGCTTTGAATGCTGGTAATTGACCATCTTCATATTTATTGATCATCGCAATGGTCCGGTTCAGCAAGTTTCCCAAGTCATTAGCCAAGTCATAGTTAACCCGCGCCACAAAGTCCTCTGGTGTGAATAAACCATCGTTACCATAAGGCATGGCTTTAACTAAATAATAACGAAGCGCATCCAAGCCGTAACGTTCAACCAATGTTTCAGGATAAATCACGTTACCCTTAGACTTGGACATTTTGCCGTCCTTCATCAATAACCAACCATGACCAAAGACCTTCTTAGGTAATGGTAACCCGAGTGCATGCAAAATAATTGGCCAGTAAATCGTATGGAAGCGCACGATTTCTTTACCAACCATTTGAACATCGGCAGGCCAGAACTTGTTAAACAAGTCTTCGGAGTCGCCGGTTGCGTAACCCAGTGCCGTAATATAGTTTGTCAGGGCATCAATCCACACGTAAACGACGTGCTTAGGATCACTCTTGACAGGGACACCCCAAGTAAAGCTCGTCCGAGAAACGGCCAAGTCTTCCAGACCTGGTTTAATAAAATTATTGATCATTTCGGTCATCCGATTAGCTGGTTCAATAAAGTCAGGATGACTTTGATAATAATCTAACAACCAATCTGCGTACTTACTCATCTTAAAGAAGTAGGACTGTTCTTTAACAAGTTCGACTTCATGACCACTGGGCGCCTTACCACCAATAACCTTGCCGTTATCATCACGGAAAACTTCAGCCAGCTGCGTTTCAGTGAAGTATTCTTCGTCATCAACGGAGTACCAGCCTTCGTACTCACCTAAGTAGATGTCACCATTTTTAAGTAACCGATCGAAAATTTCTTGGACCGCGCGTTCATGATAATCATCGGTGGTCCGAATAAACTTGTCATTAGAGATTTCTAGCAATTGCCATAAATCCTTGATTTGTTTTGCCATCCCATCAACGTATGACTTCGGATCAGTGTTCAATTTTTCTGCTTTTTCTTCAATTTTGAGGCCGTGTTCATCCGTCCCGGTTAAGAAGTAAACATCGTAACCCATCGCACGTTTGTAACGTGCTAAAGTATCACACGCAATTGTCGTGTATGAATTACCGATGTGCAACTTCCCCGAAGGATAGTAGATCGGCGTCGTAATATAATAAGTTGGTTTTGTTTCTGCCATGACGTAAATTCCCTTCAAACTGGTTTATGATTAACTCGTTAAGCATGTCTTTGATTAAAATCCATGAACAAATCACACGCGTCCAAACAACACGTCTTGGTCTAAAATAACATGTTGCTGGGCCAATGTGTAGAATCTCTTATATTGTATCATATTTCCTGTGTTTATTAAGAAACACTAACAAAAGAGTTCTCCACACGCAAAGATCGTGGCAGACTAGTCAACTGTGCACCATGCTTCAAATGGCCCAACCAACCACCACAAAATAACCGATTAAAATCACGAGTTGATTTTAACCGGTCATTTATTGGTAATCTATTATTATTCAACAACCCACGAATATCGGGCCAGCGCTTCACGAACGACTTCCGCGATCCGGCTATCGTCCGGCCGACACCACTTATAATCATAAACTTCCGAGTCGACTTTGAGCGCGCCACTCCCCGCAACTAAAAAACAATTTAACTCGACTATTTTTCCCGGTTGATTATAGGCCGTACCACGGTGGGTGAAGGCCCACTTAAACCGATCTGGCGACACAACTAATGACAACTCTTCTTTTAATTCTCGCTGCAGAGTCTGTGTTAGCTTCTCTCCCACACCGACCTTGCCACCAGGAAAATAATAAGCTGTGTTTTTTGATTCCCGTGTTAATAAGACTTTTCCATCAGCGCAGAAAACCCCATTTGCGCAAATAATATCCGGTTGCATACCCAATCCGCCCCAATCTATATTGTTATGACCTAACATTCGATTCTCAACAACACTTCAACCTGCCATAACTATCTGCAACTCACATAGTGGCAGGCAACTACTTAATTGCTTGAACTGAAGTCAGTGTATCTTAATCACGCACTTTTCTCAATCACCCTAATTCACCTAAGAATCATGAATTAAGGTACTTATAACTGCCTAGTTTTAAGGCAGTCCCAAGCCATCGTATCCACGACCAACGAGATAATTATTACCAAAACTAAACAGGAATTTACATAAACTACTTCTTGACTTTACACTAACTTTACTTCCAAATGATGTATCCCAACCGTTCGCTTTCAAATCAGATGGCTAAGGCCATATTGATTAACTAAGGTGTAAGTGCAAAAAAATGTAGCGGCAGCTCACATTATTGAATGTCCGAACTACCGCTACATTTTTAGTTGTCATGATTCATCAATTAAAGAATATTCAACCGTACTACCAAATTTCAACGGTTCACGGTCATAGTGACTGTATTGATCCAACATAGTAATTCAACTGATAACTCGTTCAATTAAGCAAAGTATCACATCAATCACTCATAAATCATTTTAAAACAAGTCCAGTTGATGCGGTCCTAAATCACCAAACGAAACGCCTAGCAACTCTTTGAGTGCCATCGCGTTATCGGCCGCGTCACCACCAGAATTATTATTAAAGATGACGCAAACCTCGTCCGCCTGCTGTTGTAACTGTTCCACCGTTTGCTTGAATTCAGCTAGTTCTTGATCACTATACCGATATAAAGTCCGTTGGCTACGCCAGTTAGCGCCCTTGGCTGACCAGCCCTGCTGGTTACGACCATGTAAGCGTAAGAGTGCCAATTTCGAATTCGTTACGACCGGCTCGAAACTAACGCCATCATTTAAAGCGTGCGGCTCATCGACAATCACATGGGTAATCCCCAGATCCTTCAGAAAACTAAAGACCGCATCTTTGACACTCTCCTCGTACCAACTCTGGTTACGAAATTCGACTGCGATTGGAACACCGGGTAACCACTCGACCATCCGTTGTAGGTAATGGAAGTTGCGGTTCGACCGTTCAAAAAACGGCGGAAATTGGAAGAGCACCGCTTTTAATTGCTGGTGCTGCGTTAACGGTTTGAGCATCGCACGGTATTCCCGATAAGCTGTCTTTAGCGCATCCATCGAAACCCCTTCGTCATAAGTGTCATGCAGCGTCATCACCTGATTTGCTTTCAAAATAAACTGAAACTTATCAGGGACGGCCTTTTGCCACTTCGCGACCGTCGTCACTTTCGGAATACCATAGAATGGCGTGTCCACTTCGACGACTGGTAGGACTCCCGAATATTCAGTTAAGGTCAGCTTTTCAGTACCACCCAGTAAACTAGGGTGTTCCGTCCAAGTTGTTAAGCCAATTGTTATCATCAGACCTGCACCCCCTCGAAGAAGTCGACCGCATCTTGTTGCACCATCGTAAATGCAAATGGCAACTGGAGCGGTTCCGCATTGATTGCAAGCACTTGAGCCTTCGGATTACGATAGTCAATTAGGCCGGCGAACGGGTACACCCGAAACGAGGTCCCACAAATAACGACTAGGTCAGCCTGCTGTAAATATTGAACTGCCCGTTCGATATTGGCACTCGCAATCCCCTCGTCGTACAACACCACGTTAGGCCGTAAGTAGCCATGGTCTGTCTGATGGTAAGGAGACTTCAAATACTCATGCCAATCGACATGCTGACCACACTTGGTGCAGTAGACCTGATAGAGATTACCGTGAAATTCAACGAGCTGAGCCGTTTTAGCCACCCCATATAAATTATCAATATTTTGTGTAATCACACTGGCCCGCCCTTGCTGAGTCAGTGCCGCCATCTTTTGATGAATCACATTCGGTTGGGCGTCTGGATAATATAAATTTGATTGTAAATATTGATAAAATTCCAGCGGATGCTCCGCCAAAAACGCGTGGCTTAAATAATACTCCGCGTTATGGTGTTCGGTATACAGTCCATTTTTAGACCGGTAATCAGGAATTCCCGAGGGCGTCGAAACGCCGGCCCCCGTCATAAAAACGATATGCTGAGCTTGTTGTAAAGTTGTTTGTGCTGCTGTAATGTCACTCATTCTGACATCTCCCTGCTTAGCTTACCGTAACGTATAGGGTAGATTCATTTCTTGGAATAATTCTTTGACCGTCTTATCGTACACCTCTTTGAAAAAGGCATCGCTCTTCTTTTGCGCCGGTGCTGGTAGGACAAACGCATTCTGACGGTCACTCTTATATAACCCAATGTACGCTCGGGTATGTTTATTTTTATCTAATAGATCTGAATGGTAAACGTCAAATAACTGCCGGACTTCCAGCCGCTCTTGCCGTTCACTGAGCACACTCTGAACGGTCACAAATTCCGTTCCGTGTAGGACTGGTAAATGCCAAGCCGTCATCTGATCATCAAAAGCCTTGAACAGCTTTACTACGGCACGCCGCATCGCAAACGGGGTGTCAACTGGCTTCTGACTGATTACGGCGTATAGCTTCTGTGCAGCCGGCCAAGCTTGTGGATAGGCCGTTGTCACCTTTTGCAAATCATCAGCTGGTAATTCACCATTAAAGAAAACGAGTAGGTCAGTCAATGTTAATAACCGTAACGTCATCATCGCATCCGCCTTGCCCGCAGGTTCCGGTTCGATTGTGGCCGCCACACCTTGCATGTATAGCGTTTCAATTTGCTCATCGATTAAGTTATGTTCCCGTTGTTTGCGTACGACCAAGTCGTGGCTCACCATGTCATAAAGTTCCATAGCGATTGCCATCAATTGTTCGTCCAGTTGTTGATCACGCGTGGTTAAATTAAAGGTAATCTGTGGAAAGCCTTGTAATAACAATAATAGATGTAATAATTCATGTGACGCTGTGTAATTAGGAGCCGTAATATCGCTAACCCGAACGGTCAGGTCACCATCATCTAACACTTGTTGTGCTTGATCATGGCGGACGTAACCCGCTTTTGTGTCACCAAAACGAACACTAATATTGCCCGGATATAACGAATTGGCGGTACTTAATAAATCTGTAACAGTTTGGTTCAATTTAATTTCAGTCATCAGTCTCTTCCTTTGTTTGCCGCAATTCCGCAATGAGTTGTTGCGTGGTTGCGAGGTCTTGTTGAGATGCTAATTCAAGTCGTTGTAAGATAACGGGGAGTTCCTCAGGAGTCGCTCCCGCTGCCATCGCGAGCGATTTCAACTGTAGGTGCATATGGCCCTGCTGGATACCAGTCGTGACCAAGGCGCGTAAAGCGGCTAGATTTTGGGCTAACCCGATGGCAACCATAATTCTTTCCAAATCACCCGCCGTTTGAATACCTAATATTCGTTGATTCAACTGGGCTAACTCGTTAATTTTGATTGAACCGCCCACAATACCAACCGGTAGTGGCAATTCCAGTTCACCGTGCAACATCCGACCATCACTGGTCCAGGTACTCATGCCACGATATTGACCGTCCTTAACAGCATAGGCGTGTGCCCCACTCTCCAAAGCGCGCCAGTCGTTGCCACTAGCAATAGCGACAGCATCAATACCGTTCATGATACCTTTATTATGAGTCGTGGCCCGGTACGGATCAAGCTGAGCGACCGTGCTGGCCGACGCAATCTTCTGGGCAACTAGTTTGCCGGCATACCGCCCAGCCTGTAATAATCCGACCGGAATGTCACAAATGGCCTTGACTAAGCTCGCCGTTGCATAATTCGATAGAATACTCATTAAAGCGTCCTGCTTCGTCATCACACCGATGGACTTTGCCACGGCTTCCAACATACTATTGAGCATATTGGCCCCCATAGCAGCCTGCACATCAACGAATAGGTCAATTGATAAATAGCCTTGTCCGAGAACACGCGTACGTAGGCGCCGAGCGCCACCACCTCGTTTTTTTAAACTGGGATGGGCCGCATCAGCTACTTTTAATAATGCTGCAGCGTGGGCTTCAATCACGGCAGCGGTTGCAGCCGGATCAGACAACTGCTCCAGAACGATTTGACCAATCATTTCACGTTGATTAAGGACGGTCGTGAAGCCCCCTGCACGCTTGACAATTTTAGCGCCATTACTTGCTGCCGCAATAACAGAAGGTTCCTCAGTAACCATTGGAACAATGTGATCCACGCCATCGACGACTAAGTTGACAGCCAACCCCATCGGTAATGGGTAGTCCGTCAAATAATTCTCAATAATTTCATGATGTTGTGGTAAATAATATTGTTTAAATAACGCCTGTTCAGCTGGCGTTAAATGGGCCTGTTGCGCTACGATGGCAGTGCGTTCCGCCCAATTTTTTTGATAAAAGTGCCGAAAATCAGCTGTCATATTCTCATTCCTATTCTCTCCATTCGACTCATCTACCGAACCGACCTATTGATTGAGGTGTTCTGAAATAATTCCCTCACGAACACCACTTTCAGAAAAGATCACCCGATCACTATCCAACATCTGTAATAACGTCACTAGCGGTAACATTCCACCAACAATAATGTCCGCACGATCATATTCCATTCCTGAAATTTCCTGGCGACCTTTTTTCGACCGTGACAGTAAGTCCAAAAACGTGTGGAACACCGTCTCTGTCTTCAGACGATACCCGTGAATATCTTCAACTTTTAACTTTTGTTGCCGGCGCCGATTAATGCGGGCTAAGGTTCGGTTGGCACCACCCAATAGAATGATTGGGAAGTGCACTGCTTCTGATAACCACCAAATATCTGCCAGTCGGTTACGTAGGAACATCTGCGCCCGAAATAGACTCGCAGACGGCACTAAGTCGTCGAGACCGAATTGTTCCGATAATGTCACCGCGCCAAATGGAATGCTGATCAGTTGCTGTTTGCGGCCATTTTTGACCAAGATCAGTTCACAACTTGCGCCACCCGTGTCTAAGATTAGGCAATCATGGATGACCAATGAATTGGCAACCCCAAGATAATCGTAATAGGCCTCATCGTCACCAGATAAGACCCGTAAATCGAGCCCCACTTCTTGCTTGACTTGATTGAGAAATTCAGCCTGATTTTGTGCCATCCGAACTGCAGCTGTGGTGATGCCAATAACATCCGTATTGGGCATTTTTTCATAAAGTCGGCGAAAATTGAGTAACGCCTTGATTGTTCGCTCAATTGCGGCGGGCTGGAGTACGTGTGCCGTTCCCATTCCTTCCGACAAACGCGTATCTTCCTTAACACGCTTGATTTCTTGAGCAGTGCCGTTAGCGTGCAAACGACTGACCGCCATCCGCGCCGAATTGGACCCTAAATCCACAATCGCTAAGTTTCTCATAACACCACGCTCACTTTTCGTTTATAAAATATTAGTTAGGTTTATTCTAACATTTATGATGTAACACTGTGACTTCTAGGGCCGGATTGCACACCAAAAAATATCAAAAAGCCCAAAATGAACGACACTAGTGTTTTGACTAGGGCCGTTCATTTTGGGTTCATTAGACTAGCTAGTTGGCAGTAACGAATGCTTGTAACATGGTTTTCTTGATAAGATGACAACGTTACAATCATTGTAAATGATGTTACAAGCATCCAGATTAGCTTGGCGACAGGCGAACAATCAGTCCTCCAATGATTTGAATACAATTGTCATACCCCTTTAGATACAAAAACATCCCAACATTAGCACTCACTGCCGATATCGAGATGTTTCTATATAATAAGATTGAAGTTTATTAACGTATTACTGCCTTAATCAACCTGTCTGCTGCTGACACTAACTGTGATTGGTCACCCGCATTTTGGCTTGATAAGCCGCTAAAATTTTGCGTACATCATCCGTTGACTTGGCATCCATCATCGTGTTACGCAGGTCAGTGGCGCCTAGTTCTGGGCGCGCATAGATTTTAAAGAACCGTTTTAAGGACGGAAAACGTGGCACGTCATAACGGGTGGCAAAGTCATCGAACAAGTCGAGCTGCATGTTCAGTAAACCTAATAGTTCATGCAAATCATGCGATTGGGGATGGGACTCAAATGCAAACGGATTCGCGAACACTCCCCGACCAATCATGATACCATCTAATCCAGGATGTGCTTTGGCTAACGCCACCCCGGCCTGATAATCAGCCACGTTACCATTAATCTGGAGTAACGTTTCCGGGGCGATTGCATCACGCATTTTAATCAAGTCATCGATAACTTCAAAGTGCGCGGGAACCTTACTCATTTCCTGTTTGGTCCGCAAGTGAACGGTCAAGACTGCCACATGTTGCGATAACAACGTTGCAATCCAGTCATGATATTCAGCAACTTTACTGTAACCTAAGCGCGTCTTCGCACTAACGGCCAGTCCCGACGTCTTTGCAGCCGCAATCACGTCTTCAGCCCACTGCGGATTGCGAATCAAATCGCTGCCACCATGATTTTTGATGACCGTCCCATCCGGGCAGCCCATATTGATATCAACTGCTTCAAAGCCCCGGTCACGAAGTTCAGCTGTAGCCGAAGCAAAGTCAGCCGCTTCGTTACCCCACAGTTGAACGACCGGTTTTTGCGACTCAGCTGCCGCCACGTACAACCGACCATGCACCGGAAACTTCGTATTCGGATTCGTAATACTCTTAGCATAGACGAATTCACTAAAAAACGTATCTGGAGCAGCGGCATGGCTAATGACTTGCCGAAAAACAGTATTACTAACGGCTTCCATCGGGGCCATCGTAAAAAATGGTCGCCCGTCTGCCTTGGCTTGGGCCGCAATTTGCGACCAGAATGGTGTTGCTGTCACGTTCTCATACTCCCTTATCACTAGTTTAACTTTTGGATTGAATGCTTTTAATTTTAGCATTGATATGCCTGCTTTGCAGGAATGACGTTTGCTGGCTAAATAAATTAAAAGTTTACTCAAACCGGTGTTGGACGACTTCTTGATGACGAAGTTCCCGTAACAGTGCCTCAATAATGTAAAGGCATGGCACTTGGCTAGTTAAGTCATAATATTGATGAATACGCTCCTCAGTCGCCCGATACGTTAACGCATATCGACTCATTCGAGCAATCGTACTCTCAAGATTACTCGTAATACTAATAATATTGACTTCAGGATTATTCACAAAGTCATTAAGCATTTCAACCAACTCAGACGTCTGACCGGAGACTGACACTGCCACCAAAACGTTATTACTAGTATTACGTAATTGTGGTAATAGTGGATAGAAAGGATCCTTGACGACATAACTATTAAATCCCAATGATGACGTTTGACGTGAAGCATATTCGCCCAACGCCGCTGATGCTCCGATACCAACAAATACGATATTATCCGCATTGACCATCAACTGAGCTGCCAGTCGAATAATATTAGTAATATCTGCAGGAAAGGCACTCGGTTGAACAAACTGAATACCTGGAGCATCCGGCTTTTGAATGGGCGTTTCACTGCGTAGCGATACTTTAAATTCTGGAAAACTATCATACCCAATTTTACGAATAAAGCGCATGACTGACGAATTAGAAACGTGCGCACCCCGCGCTAACTCACGGACTCGCATATACGGGATTTGCTCATCATGCTCCACAATAAATCGATAAATTGCTAAATCTACTCCAGATAACTTATCGATATCCTTGTAGCCAAAGAATGCCACGGTTAGCCACCACCCTATCTAATAATCTATTCACTAGATTACCATAAATGCGTAACCGCTTCTAAAAAACATCTAGCATTCAAGCTTTTTCATTTTTTAAATTAAAATACGTGTCACCCTATTTTAATAAACCAGTTTGATCCGCCTTTTTAACCACGCTTAATCAACTGATACACTGCCCCAATCATCCCAGCATCATTCCGCAATTTAGCTGGTACTACTGATGCCAAAGTCAAATGATTAATACTATTATGATTAGCCTGTAAGTCTGCAATCGTTGCATTCAAATCAGTCATAAAGGTCATGTTCGCACTAATGCCACCACCAATTACGACTAATTCGGGATCAAAAGCAACCATTAAATTAATGATTCCTTTAGCCAAACTGTAATAGTAGCTATGAAAGACATGTTGTGCCAGTACTTCTCCCGCATCTGCTCGGTCAAAAATCTCGCGCGCGTCAGTAACCGGCATCGCACTAAACTGATTATAACGTCGTATGAGACCGATAACTGTTGCACCCCGGAAATTAAGGGTTCCCATTTCAGTATCAATCTCATCATCGTCAACAACCATCCAACCAAATTCGCCTGAACGCGCGTGTGCACCCCGATAAATCTGATTATTGATAACCAGTGCCCCACCGACCCCGGTTCCAAGAACCAAGCTTAAATAATTAGGCACATTCTGAGCTACTCCCAGCCATTGCTCAGCAATAGCCGCTGCGTTGGCATCATTTTCAATAATGACCGGTAACTGCGTCTGTGCATGTAACTCAGCTTGCAAGTTAATTTTTTCAAACGCCGTGACCGCACCTGCCGTCGTCAAGAAGCCGTCACTTTGAACAACTCCCGGCATGCTAACTCCAATACCAGCAACTTGTCCATCTGCTTGTAGTCCTTGAATCATCGCAACTAAATCGGCCATAATGTCTACCTTTGCTGTGGCAGTCGGTCGTGTTACTTTACGACTAATATGTCCATGAGCATCAACTAGGCCGCACTTGATTGAAGTACCACCAATATCAATTCCAATATACATTGTCATTTAACAGTCCTCCTAAACGCCCAATGGCCAGCTATCAAAGCTGGCCATTGACAACTATTTCAAACATCATTAATTAAGCACTAGTCAATAATTAATGACCATCGTCATACCCAAATCGCACTACTCAATTTCGGCACCATTTGTCGCAATCACATGTTGAAACCAAGTAAATGAATCCTTTTTATAACGTTTTAGACTACCTGAACCATCATCGTTCTCATCAACATAGATAAACCCATAGCGTTTGGACATTTGACCAGTACTAGCCGCAACTAAATCAATGCACCCCCATGGCGTATACCCAATTAAATCAACCCCATCTTCCAGAACTGCCAGCTTAATTTGTCGTAAATGATCCGTTAAATAGTCAATCCGATAATCGTCATGTATCTGGTTATCTGCCGTCTTCTTATCAATTGCGCCTAAACCGTTTTCCACGATAAACAGTGGCAAATGGTAACGATCCGTGAACCAATTCATAGCATAGCGTAACCCAACGGGATCAACTTGCCAGCCCCAATCACTAGCCTTAACATATGGATTTTTAACTAAATCATGTTCTTCATTATAAGCTAGCTTTCCTGTGTCCTTCACAGTAAACGACATGTAATAACTAAATCCAATATAATCTACCGTTCCAGCTTGCAAGATTTTCAAATCTTCTGCCGTAATGTCCAAGTTAAAATGCTCCGACTCAAAACGATTACGCAACCATTGTGGGTAAGTGCCATTGCAATGAACATCGGCAAAATAAAATCGGGTTTGCATCGCTCGTTGCGCAAATAAGACGTCTGCTGGTGGTGCTGTAAGCGGATAGATCGGACACATCGCAATCATACAACCGATTTGAAAATCTGGATTAATCTGATGGCCTAACTGTACCGCCGCGGCACTCGCCACCAGTTCATAGTGAGCCGCCTGATACATCCAGCGTTCACGGTTTTCTCCTGGTTGATGAATGATTCCAGAATCTGTTAACATGGCACCGTCTGATTCAAAATTAGTTTGATTGTTGATTTCATTAAAAGTCATCCAGTACGTTACTTTATCTCGATAACGTTCAAAACATACTTTTGCAAAGTTTAAATAGAATTGAATAAGCTTACGATTACGCCACCCACCGTATTGCTTAACTAAGTGATATGGCATTTCAAAGTGTGCTAGTGTCACTACTGGTTGAATCCCATTTTTAAGGCATTCATCAAATAAATCATCATAAAATTGTAATCCAGCTTCATTCGGTTCGCTTTCATCACCATTGGGGAAGATCCGCGTCCAGGCAATCGATGTTCGAAAACACTTAAACCCCATTTCAGCAAACAATTCAATATCTTCGGGATAACGATGATAAAAATCAATTGCCTGATGATTAGGATAATACTTGCCAGCCACTACTCCGTCCGTAATTTCACGAGGGCGCTCATTCGTCCCTAATGTCATAATATCTGCCGTACTGAGACCCTTGCCGCCCTCTTTATAACCACCTTCGAGTTGATGTGCAGCCACTGCGCCACCCCATAAGAACCCTTCTGGAAACGCTCGTCCTTTAATCGTCATGTTAAACTCCTTTTAAACTATGCTTTAACCGTTTCTGTCGTCGTATCCGTATCTTGTTTAGATTGACTATCTGCAGCCATCATCTTATTGGCAGCGAGTACAAATGGCATGTACGTCAACACGGAAATTCCCAAACAAACAAATCCAATAATCAGGCCAAGCCAATTGCCACCAGTCCCCAAGAACGGCATCAGTGGTCCCGGTGTTGTCCATGTCAATCCAAAAGCCGGCGTCGGTATCCAGTTAAAAATAACTGTCACTGTATAGCCAACCAAGATATTGATCACTGGTGTTAGAACGAATGGAATCGCCATAATTGGATTCAAAACAATTGGTAAACCGAACATTAGCGGTTCGTTAATATTGAAGAGGCCGGGCACTAATGCCAATTTAGCAATCTCACGATAATCTTTACGCCTTGAGACGAGGAAGATAGCAATAATCAAGCCAAGTGTCATCCCACTACCACCCATATTGGCGAAGACATCATTCAACACACTCCAGGTTGCACGGTTGGGCACACCCCAAGCTGTACCATGAGCGTTAATAAACGTTTGGTTTTTCAAATCAGCTTCAGTAAAAATAATTGATCGTAACGCGTTCAACGTGTTTGGACCATGGATACCGACAAGCCACAAAAGATTTTGAACAATAGCAATAATGATAACGCCAAATAAGTTGACCCCAATGTGGGTTAATGGTGTTTGAATTGATTTATAAATAATATCATTGATTCCTTGTGGTGAAATTAGTGATAACCCATAGTTCAACATAGAAAACAGCATAATCATAATAACGATAGGAATTAAGCCATTGAAAGACCGTGCAACTGCCGGCGGAACCATCTCAGGCATTTTGATTTGCATTTTCTTAATGCGCGTTAGCCGTGGTAAAAATTCTCCAACTAAGCCACCTACTATCATTGCAACAAACAGCCCTTGTGCACCTAAATAAGTCGTTGGCAAATAGGTTACACCGTCTTTGATAATTGATGGTGAGTATAAAATCATGAAGCAGGCAATCCCCGTCATCCCTACTAACATGTCATCAGCTTTAAAATATTTGGCCAAATTCCGTGCCACCAGATACGCAATAAAAATCGATAAAATATTCATCGTTCCGTTAGTTACTGAGGTTAATAACTTTTGGGCATTTTCCAAGTGTGGAAAAAATTTGGGTAAAAATAAGATTTGTGCAATAAACCCCGTTTTTGAAAAAACTAAGTTATTAATTAAAATAACTAACGATGCAGCCATTGTAATTGGGAATGTGTACATAAAAGCATCACGGATTGCCGCGACATGTCGCTGTTCATTCAACTTGACTGCAAATGGTACAATGTGTTTTTCCATAAACACGTTAAAACCGTTCATCATAAGTTGTTCCTCCCTTTGATTTAACTTACAAAAGCTAGTATAAGTGAACTACATGCGTTTTAAAAGCGCTTACAATGCAGTTGCTCACTTGTTCCATCGTGATGGTATCACGACCACATCTGAAACGCTGTGTACCATATCTGTTCAAAAAAGTACTGTAAATCCACTTACGGATTTACAGCACTCTTCTAACGAAATCAATTTTTGAATCCAGCCTGCTTATTGATTATAACTAGCAGCCATCTGATTCATCATCTTCTTAAAGCGGCGTTTACGGAACCATCCTAAGAATAGCACGCCAAGCTTATTATTGGCATTCGTCTTCTTATCCTTGCCTAAAAAGGTTTCGGCATATTCTAAGACAGTTTGGTGACCATCAGTGTCCGGTGCGAATTGATAATCGACGCCGTAATGATCGCGGGGCGTTTCTAATTCATACGCATATCGAACACCGGGTTGCGCGTGGGTAATCTTCAAATTACCGGTCAGACCGTTGGACCACTGTTTGGCATACTCATAGCCTTGTAAGCTCTGCCGTGGCGCCGGCCGACCCGTTTGCTGCTGAATATCAGCCCGCGCGGAATCGATCAACTGTTGGTATAAATAATCCACAGGGGCGTTCAAAGTTAATTTAATCTGCATTCTGGTGGCTCCTTTCTATCTGACCCACTCGCCGATAAACGACGAAAAGTGCTGCGCTGACCGCTAAACCTAATCCGAGCGTCACCCATTGACCGGTCGTTCCGGCCAGGGGACTTAAGATAACGGCTAATAATCCAAGGTTCATCCCGATGAGTAAACACTGCTTTAAGCTTTTCATGACAATCTATTCTCCAATCGCTGCTGGTTTAATCTTGTTGGCAGCCTTAACGAATGGCACGTAAATCGCAAAGGCAACGGCGGCATTAAATAATTGTAAGACCACTGACCGCCAGTCCATTGTGGCAACTAAGGCGTTCATAATCGGTGGCATTGACCAAACGATATTGTTCGTAATCGGTGCGACCCACCCAGCTGATAAAGCAGCGTAGGCGATCGAAACAGTCACAACTGGTGCTAAAACGAACGGAATAAAGTAGATTGGGTCAAGTACAATTGGCATCCCGAACATCACGGGTTCGTTAATATTAAAGAATCCGGGGCCAATCGCCAACTTAGCCACTGAACGTTGGTCGTCTCGTTTACTAAATACTAAAATCGCTACTAATAATAGTAAGGTCGAGCCGGCCCCACCAATCCATGCATATAAGTCAAAACAGTTCCGCGTCCAAACGTATGGCAAGGCTTTGCCAGCTTGGTAAGCGTTAACATTAGCAAGCTGAGCCGTCAACCAGATTCCGTCCAAGATTGGTGCCAGGACATTGGAACCATGAATCCCGAAGAACCAGAAAACTTGAACTAACAGCGTCATTAAGAGGACGGCGCCGTACCCTTGACTCATATTCAATAGTGGTTCTTGAATAATCTTCGCGATCCATTCAATCACCGTGGTGTTGAATTTACTGAAGATCCAGTTAATAATCCCAACGACATAAAATGCAGCGGCGGCTGGGATAACCCCAGTGAAGGCGTTGGCAACTGCCGGTGGCACAGAATCTGGCATCTTGATTGTAATGTGTTTCTTCATCAAAGCAATGTAAACGGCACTCGCAATGGCCCCTAAAATCATGACCGTAAAGAAACCATACGAACCAAAGTACGTGTTGAAGTTGAAGTAACCCCAAGCCGTCACTTTTTTGCCAGCAACCGCCATGCCAGAGTCCGTCAAAATCTTAGTAGCGCCCTTGCTCAACGTACTCGTCAACGTGCCGGTAAAGTTTTGTGGCAAACTCATGATGAAAGTTCCAAGTGTCACGATCCCACCAGTAACTGGTTCAACTTTGTACTGGATTGCCAATTGGTACCCGAATGTAAATGAGAAAATCAGACCTAAGATGGCTAACGTCCCCGTCCAAACCATCGCATTAATTCCAATCAACCACTGCATCGAATTAACAATGCCCATCCAACCGAACTTCGTTGGAATATCTCGAACTAAAGCGTTCAGAACCGTGGCGATCGACCCGGCCATCATTGCCGGCATAATTGCTATAAACGCGTCACGTAATGCGATCAACCACCGAACTGCACCAATCTTGGCCGCAACTGGCACTAAGTGTTTGTTAAGCCATTCGATAAATGAATTCATAATATACCCCTCACTCCTAATGTAGGTTTTCGCTAGTTAGTGACCCAACACAACTGTTGCGTCACCCCCGTACTAGTTTTGTAAATCAATATTTTCGGTATGGTAATAGAGTTCCAAATCTGGATAGACGAAGAACGTCCTGGAGAAGTTAAAGACCGTCCCATTAGCCAAGTAATTGATTGCTTCCAAGCACAACGTTTTGTCACCATCTGGGCAACCGATCAACTCCGCCCGTTGCGCGTCCACCCGCACTTGATGGACGTAGTTTTCCGTGGTGCTCCCCGTAATACCATATGCCTCTCGCAAGAAGGCGAAGATTGAATGCTGCACGCTCTCACTCGATAAGAACGGGACGACCGTTCGCGGAAAATAAGACTCTTCCAGGTCATACAAGATGTCATTCAAATAACGTAATCGCACCACCCGATAAACCTCGTCACCAAGCGCAATGTTCCCCTGTTGTGCTAAAGTTTCATCCGCTGTCACTTTATCAAACGTGACAACTTTTGATACTAATGGTCCACCCTCAACCATGGCGGACTGGTCAAATCCAATCGATAAGTTGAGCACTTTCTTCGTGTTCTGCGGTTGTTTGATAATAAAATTGCCGCTCCCCTGCACACGACGCAACAACCCATGCCGGAAGACCACATCAATCGCTTTACGAATCGTATTGCGACTGGCGTTGTACTGCGCCATTAACACTTTTTCGGTTGGTAACTTAGTCGGATATTCATCCGCCATTATCGATTTAATGATTGCCTGCGCAATTGCCTGATACATGACTAAACCTCCTTTCGATAAATTAGTAGGTGCTTGTAAAACTTGTGCCCACAAATTATATTATCACAGAATATATGAAAGCGCTTTATTTTTCGTAATTTTATACCAATGAATTTATATTATGACTAAAGGCAGCCACAGCAAGCGCTTTCGAATTCCTTACCACCCCTTTTCTTGCCAAAAACTTATTTTAACAAGCACTTTTTTACAATCATTCATGTAAGAAAGCAAACGAAATCAGCCTAATTTTCAATTTAGTCTGCCTTTTCTTTTTAATTCGCAACCGTGATGCGTTGGGCCATCGTTATTAATTTACCGGAAAGCCCCATATATTAAGGGTCTACAAAAAAGTGCAACTCACCGTCTTCACACATCCGACGGTCAGTTGCACTATTTTCTACCATAATTTATTTAAAATAATTAATTCCAATGGCGTCTTGCATTTCACGCCACGTTTGGTCAGCGACCACGTTCGCTTTCGCTGTACCATCCTTCAAAATTTGTAAGACTTGAGCTGGATCAGCTTCGTAAATTGCACGCCGTTCGCGGATTGGCCGCAATACACCGTCCAACACGTCCATCAAGTAGCGTTTAATCTTAACGTCACCCAAGCCACCATGTTGGTAGGCGGCCTTCAAGTCTGCGACCTTGGCCTTGTCTTCATCGAAAATATCAAGATACGTGAAGACCACGTTACCTTCGACCTTACCCGGATCTTCAATATGAATATGATCAGGATCGGTATACATGGACATGACTTTCTTCTTCAAAGTATCAGCATCGTCAGAAAGGTAAATTGCATTTCCTAGTGATTTACTCATTTTGGCATTGCCGTCAAGTCCAGGGATTCGGCCCAAGCCCTTTGGTGGGAAGTAGCCTTCAGGTTCGACCAACGTATCAGTTTGGTAAGTCTTATTGAAGCTCCGTACGATTTCACGGGTCTGTTCGAGCATTGGTTCTTGATCGTCACCAACGGGAACAGTCGTCGCCTTGAAAGCCGTAATATCAGCGGCCTGACTGACTGGATAAACAAAGAAACCGGCAGGAACACTTTCACCAAAAGCTTTTTGCTTGATTTCCGTCTTCACAGTTGGGTTACGATTCAAGCGCGCTACCGTCACTAAGTTCAAGTATTGATTCATCATGTCAGTTAATGCTGGAATTTGAGACTGGACTAAGATCGTTGACTTTTGGGGATCGATTCCCACTGCCAAGTAGTCCATCGCAACTTGTAATAAACTTTTACGAATTTTTTCGGGATCATGCGCATTATCCGTCAACGCCTGGTTATCCGCAATCATAATGTATGAGTCATAGTCCCCAGAATCTTGTAATGCGACCCGGTTACGTAATGAACCGACATAGTGCCCGATATGCAGCTTACCAGTGGGGCGATCACCCGTTAAAATCACTTTTTTTGTCATTGTATTCATCCTTTCTATTGGCACTAAAAAAGCGCCTGATCAACTAATACTAGTTAATTAGGACGCATCACCGTGGTACCACCTAAATTGCAGAAAGCTTGTCTCTGCCACTCATTGACCGATAAGGGTGGGTCCCCGGTGTTCACCGAATCTCCAAAAAGCCAATTCATTAGTCCGCCCCAGCTTTCAGCACGCGCTAGGTCTCTGTTATTGGACGCCTTACTGTTCTTTTCTTCAACGATTAATTAGTTCTAGTGTACTGGTTATACCTGACCGTGTCAAAATAAATTCTGGACATCATTCGCGTTAACTAGCCGCTACCATTTCAACATAACGATCGTCATTTCGACGTTTAAGCCCATCGAAATTCAAGCGGGCGTTCCTTCAACACCATTAAAATACAGTTAAGTGCTCCCAGCCCCAGTCCCCAATTTACGCTTCAGTATAATTCCGGGCGCCGGTCTTCAAACACTGGAATCTGACCACGAACCTGTTCAACTTGTGTTAAATCAAGCTCGGCCGTAATCAACTGGGCATGGGCACCACCGATAGCCACAATTTGGCCGAGCGGGTCAATAACTAGTGACTGACCACCAAATTGATTATCAGGATCACTGCCAACGCGGTTAACCGCAACCACGAATGCTTGATTTTCAATCGCACGTGCTTGCAGTAATAGCCGCCATTGCATCTGCCGCACTGTCGGCCACTCAGCACTGACAAAAATCACTTGGGGGCCACGAGCTGCTTGTTTACGAAGCCATTCTGGGAAACGAATGTCATAACAAATCGCCCCCATCGCAACAGTTCCGTCGAGTTCAAAAACGTTCTCGGTCTCACCAGCAGTAATATAACGGTCTTCCGCCATTAACCCAAACCGGTGGACTTTATCGTAACGACTCAGTAACTGTCCCTGACGATCGACGACTAACATCTCATTATAGTAATGCCCATCGCGAGCGACCGCGACTGAGCCACCGACAATGTTGACGCAAAACTGCCGAGCTAACTTGCTGAGTAATTGTAACGTTCGCTGCCCATCATCATCCGCCAAGACATTCAGGCGAGTTAACGCATAACCGGTATTCCACATCTCCGGTAAGACGATCACGTCGACAGTTTGCTCAGCTGCCCGTTGAATGGCCACTTCAATCTGCTCGTAGTTGGCATCCGGATCTCCAAACTGAATATTAAGTTGTGCTAGCGCGACACGCATTCGTTCCACCCACTTTATTAGAATGATTAAAATCATATTAGAATAAATAGTCATAGGTTGCAAGCTTCAGCCTTGCCATCGTAAAGCTGCCGAACTTGCCCACCGTTGGCCAGCACGCCTTAGTGCCACTCATAATCACATTTCACAACAATTACTGATAAATCAGTGAATTTGCAGGCGCTTTGATTGACATCACCCCCAAACCCGCCTAAAATTGTTCAAGCGATTTAGACGATTATCAGACGGGAGGCCCTCTACGTGGCAACATCAGATCAAGAGCAACAACGCGAACAACAACGGGTTGATCGAGTCATCGAGCAAGTTAAAGAACGGGCACAACAGACCGACGACTTGCTGGCAAAGGCTCATCACGAAACCGATGTCATTCAGAAAAACTATGGTGATAATAATTCCGTCAACACGTTTGAAGTCGATGACCGGATTGAAACGAACGCGGAACTGCAACAACAAAAGCAAATGGTTGAACGCGCCGTGGAATCCGAAGCCATCTTGAAACGGCAAGTCGGTGTCTTGAAAGATCTCAGTAACTCACCCTATTTTGGGCGCATTGATATTCAAGATAGTCCCGACGAGGAAGCCGAACGTTTATACATTGGCACCGCCTCATTTGTCGACGCTGAACAGAATTTCTTAGTTTACGACTGGCGCGCCCCGATTTCCTCAGTCTACTACAATGGTACTCTGGGTCAGGTCCAGTACCAAACACCGGCCGGGCAGCAGACGACCGAGCTGATCAAGAAACGCCAATTCCAGATTAATCATGGTCAGATCAAGAATATGTTCGACACGAATGAAACGGTCGGTGACGAAATCTTGCAGGCCGTCCTTGGAGAACAAAATGATGCCTACATGCAAAATATTGTAGCAACCATTCAAAAAGAACAGAACGATATTATTCGTGACACCACTAGTGACTTACTAGTTGTCCAAGGGGTTGCCGGCTCTGGAAAGACGTCCGCTATTTTACAACGGATCGCTTTTCTGCTCTACCACTCACGGGCTTCCCTAGAAGCGGACCAAATGGTATTATTCTCGCCCAACCGCTTATTCAGTCACTACATCTCCGAAGTCTTACCTAGTTTAGGGGAGCGCAATATGCGTCAAGTCACGCTTGCCGAATTTCTCAGTGCACGTTTTCAAGGCCTAACCGTTGAAAGCCTCTTTGAGCGCTACGAAAGTGACCGCCAGCGTGAACAACTGACACCGGCAATTCGCGATTTTCAAGAAAGCGCCGACTTTATGCGCCAAGTCGATCAATATTGCCATCAGCTACCAGCCGACCAATTACGCTTCACAAACATCGTCTTTAATGGCGAAATTTTCTTCGCTAAAGAGGTCATTACAAAGATTGCGACGGCCTTACCAGCAGCGATGCAACCAGCTGACCGTTTCCTAGCAATCAAGAACACTTTGATTAAACGCTTAAAGCATCGCATTGACGATGAAGCCCAAGCTGACTGGGTCAATGATATCATTGACCAATTGAGCGACGAAGCTTACCACGACTTATTAGGTTCCAAGCGCCGCGGTGATTTTCAATCACTCGACGATGAAGTCTTCTATATTGGTAAGCAAATCGTGACCAAACGACTGCGGCAAGTCTACGATGCGATCTATAATGGTTACTTCTTAGACACCTATGAACAATATAACGATTTCTTAGCGCAAGTTGATCGGCCCACTACCGTGACGTCTGACCAATGGCAACAACGAATTGCCGCTTACCAGGCCGCCGTTGAGTACCATCGGATTGCTCTGGTTGACTGCGCGCCACTATTGTTATTACGCGATGTCCTAACTGGCAGTGGTCAGAACCGGCGGATGCAATATATCTTTGTCGATGAGATGCAAGACTATTCGCTAGCACAACTGTTATATATCAAGCACGCGTTCCCACTAGCTAAGTTCACACTGTTAGGTGACAGTGAACAAGCATTATTCAAGGGGATTGAGTTACCACAGCAATTACTGGAACGCCTCAAGGATGCTTTCAATGTCCGACGGGCGAACTTGATTACGTTGAATAAGAGCTACCGTTCAACCGAACAGATTACGAACTTTGCTAAAGCGCTATTACCCGACGGCGACCAGATTCAAGCGTTCACACGTAAAGGCGATTTACCTAAGGTCATGATTCGCTATGGCGAAGACGCCGCTCTCAGCAGTCTGCGTAGCGAAGTTGAACATCAGCTCAAGGCAACTAACACCGTTGCCGTACTAACTAAAGATTTAGCAGAAAGCAAGCAGGTCTACCAATACCTGAAGCGCTATACAGTAACAACGTTGATGGCCGATAGCGACCGTACCATGCCACAAGGCGTGATTGTTATGCCAATCTACCTTGCAAAGGGGTTAGAATTTGACGCGGTGGTCGCATACGATGTCTCCGCTACCAATTATCCCGATGCGGATTCAGTTGGCATCTTATATACGATTGCGTCACGAGCGATGCACCACTTGACATTGCTCAGCATCGGTGATGTCTCCCCACTAATTGCCCAGTTGGACCCGACATTATTTACGATTGAACATCAGGTACGAGTATAACTGGAATTAAAAAACGACTGGAAGTAGCCCAGCGGTATTACGCTAGCTACTTCCAGTCGTTTTTCGTTATCACGAAACTAATGCTTGACCATTTTTAAACATGGCTATCTGTGCAAAATTTCATATATGGAGCCTTAATATACTCTGTTTTATTATTATCTTTATGAACAGCCACAAATCCATTGCTATCCGGCAAGTCTATTTTAGTAACGCTTTCTTTACCTACTTTATATTCATAGATATTACTATCTAAAATTTTCGAACCATTAGAGAATTCAAACGATATAATTTCATCCATACTTACCAAACTCCTTCTGATATCACATATCCATCAATTACAGTTTTCAGAACCAACTTTGTATTTTTATCACCGTATTCACAATATTCTTACTACCTGTTACCTTGTTCACTTTAGCATAATCCAAAGTAACTATTTTAGCTAGGAACCAACCAGAGTATCCCCAGATTTGCTAACATATGTGTCACGCTATTCACACGAATATCATGCTTAGATAATAGGTAGATGGTCCCCAGCACCATGCCGAATAGCGTGTAATATGCTAATGGCACCAAGCTATTTCCGCTATGCAGATAACCGAAAAGAAGCCCATTGATAACAATGGTAGCCGCTTGGTACTCCCGGTCAAGATATTGGTCTGACAAGACGTAACTAAAGAAAAAGCCCCTGAAACTCAGCTCCTCAGCGATTGGTCCAAAAATGACGGCATCGAGTGTCATCGCTACCGGATTTTTCCGCAACAGTAAATCTAATGCACGTTCATTACCCGATTCAGTGATGTGCCATACCGCCGTCAGCTTAGCATAGCCAAAAGCAAGCGCCACGATAATGACTGCGCCGATCACCATGAGTAGCAAGGCCCGTTTATTTAGCCGCGTTCGCCACGGTCGAAAATCAAATTGCCGCAATTCCGCGGTCGTCTTATAGATGTTGTACAAGAAAACGATAATCACGGCATATAAACTGAAGCTAACTAACAGTGTAAACCAATTGGCCGTAATCAAGTAAATATACACGGGTAAGGAACTGATATTGACAATAACACACTCACAATTAGTAAATTACCAATAAACCGTAAATTCTTCTGTAACATTTCATCCACTCCATCCAAACAACCGTAACTAGAATGTTCACTAACGGGCTTTTAAATCAACCCACTCAAGTTACTTGCCAAGTCCATTTGGCCTCATGCCATTAGCATGAGGCCAAGATTAGCTGTGACGTGCACGACACTGTTGACTCGAATATCCCGGCCAGATAATATGTAGGTTGCCGCGAGTACGAGACCCATAACCGTATAGTATGACAACTGCACCCAACTAAAACCGCCACGCAGTAGACCAAACAACACGCCGTTAACAATAACGGTAACTAGTTGGTATCGTGGCTGATCAAAACGTTCCGCCAGCGCATAACTGAAGAAATTGCCGCGAATAATTAATTCCTCACAAATCGGTGCAAAAACACCCAGGGCCAACGCCATCAATATCGGTGAGCGCTGAGACAATGCTTGCAAGTCAGCAACATTCTCCGCGATTGAATAGACAGCATCACTAACAAATTTAACTTGCACCGCTGCCAAAATCAGCATGACCACCATTGCCAGTACCGTAATCACTAATTGACGCGCGCTCGGCTTAGCAGCTATTTTCGTAATCTTAAAATGATTATTAGTAACTGATTCCAGATAAATTCGATAGAATAAATAAATTGCAAACAGGTAGACGACCAAGAAGATCGCCACCGTTATCCAGTTATACTTGAGTGTTAAAATATCGATGGGCGCCGTACTAAGACCCATCACGATTGCTGCCAATAAACTGGCAAGTAGTAATCTACCAATAAATTTGACGTTTTGATGTACCATGCTCCTTCACATTCATTTCTTGATAATTATCCCCAATGGTACCTAATCCACAACTTGCGGTTTGACCGGATATCACTAACTGAAACTTATCCCCACATCATGTTAATAAGTGTGACCAGCCAGTTCACCAGTATATGACATCCCATTGCGGTACTCAGTTGTTTTGTTTTGAGTACTAACCATGAAAAACCGCACCCTGTAATGAAGATGCCCACCGTACTGGCTAACTGATAACCATGGCCGAGTGCGAATACTGCGTTTGTCAGTATAATCGCGCCCAATACTGGCAAGTATCGTCGCAGCGTATTTTGAACAATTCCACGGAAAAGTAATTCTTCGAGTACGGGGCTAACGATGTTTGTGCACACTAATGTTAATAACCCCAATGGACTGTGGATCAGTGCCATGATTTCATCATTTTGTGTTTCGGTTGGACTGACTAGCAGACCACTTATCCCCATTTGAATCACCACGACCACCACTGCCACTAAAGCAGTCAGCCCCATCATTGACCAAGAAAAAGGCCCTACCAGGACTGGCATCTCAAAATAATGGTGATAGCAACGTACTAGTACGACCGCAACACCAACGGTTAAAACGACTAATGCTACCCAATGATAACCGACGTTGATTTGTTGCGAGCGTTCACCCCACCAATTCCAATAGCCATCCGCTAACACCGGTAATTGAATGAATATAAATAGCCCTAAACCCGCTAACACATAACCAAATACCCTGATCAATCGAGCAACCATACCAAGCCTCCCAAGTTATCCCCTGTGGATAAACTAATTCTTATGTTTTAATTTTTTATCCACAACGTTAACTCATAGCCGCCAACGCGAAAACTGCCAAATTAGTCCCCATGTGCACCAGAATATTCAGTCTAATATCGCGCTTAGCCAACAAATAAGTTGTCCCCAAGATGCTCCCCATTAACGTATAATAAATCCACGGCTCCCAATTTGCATCAACATGGACACTTGCAAATATTAAGCTATTAATAACAACCGCGATCATCTGATAATTACGGTGATTATACTGATTCGTTAACGCGTAGCTGAAAAAGATACCGCGAAAAATCAATTCCTCACAGATGGGGGAAAATATCACGACCGAAACAATCATGGGAAGCGGTGCTTCACCGAGCATCCATGCCAACGACCTGGAATTGCTGGTCTCGGGAATATTTAGCATCGCGCTCAATTTAAGATCAACAATAATGAGCACGACCATTGTCAGCATCGCAACAATCACAGTCCTAATTGTGCATAAATCGGGATATTTATTAATCACACCAAGAGTCAGGTATATCTGCAGATTCTACCATGAAGATTTTTTACGAGAACGTTGTAGACGTTTACGCTTGGAATGCGAAAAGCTCTGCCCTTCCCCTTTTCTATTAATATCTAGCCTTGAAACCAAAACACTAAGCACTAGTACATCAAAAATCCAGTATTCTACACAACTTATCATCAAAATTTTCATTGTATTTGGTTTCAAGTACTTAGACGCATCTCCTTTTTTTACATTAGAATCTTCAAAGCTCCAAGTAGTAAGCTCTTGCACCCCTTTTAAAGTCATCTGTAAACTGATATTCAACATTTCATTATTTGAAATTGCTGAACTTGTTTTCGTCGTATGTTCCTGTTTTTTATTGTAAATATATGTTTGATAAAACTCAGTATTTTCGGTCTCCTCCATTGTGCAACCAACAACAAAAGAAAAAAGTATTAATATTACTGCCGAAACCACACATAGAACTGATAAATGAGTCTTGTCTTTCAAAACTAGCTTGTACCAGACCATAAAAATAGCAATAAGAAAAACATCCAAATAAATAAAAATAGCAGTAACTTGTGCACTATTTTTCCAAAGATTAGTTAATAGCAAGAGTAAAAACCAGAAACTAAAAAGTACCCCTATTAAAAAACAAAAGAGAAAAGCTATCTTCTTAAAATAAATGTTTTTCAAGTCTATTAATGAATACTTTAGTGATTTCACGAACGACAAAAACACTTGATAAACCCAAATAAAAAGTATTATGGACTTGCTAATAATATGTATAAGTGTTCCTGTGATACATTTAGGCAATATAATAAGTGAGATAAGTAACACAATAGCGAACAGTTTTGCTCTAACCAGAGGCAGCCTCCAAATCAAGCGACCAAGGCTATTCATTTTATGTCTTTCCTTACTCATCATCTCAAAGAAAGTATCATAATCAAAACATTCATTTGAAATGATAGCGGATATAATGAGTAACAAAAGTAACGAAATATAAAATAAAAAATTTACCAATTGCATATTCTCCTCAAGAGTTACTGTCAATGATACAGGTATAGGTTCTTTTCTTAGGTAAAAAATCTTACCTGCATTTGCACTAGTTTCTCAAAAGCTCTTCTATTCAAGCATTTAAAAAACTAGTCGTCAACAATTTAACTATTTGATAAAAGACAGATCTCCTTATTTTCTACATATTAATTATTTAACAAAACATACTATACTTAAAGTATATTCAAATCATGTTAGTGTGTTATAAATTATAAAACACTTCATTCAGAAATCATTCCACACCTCTTCCTAATTCTATCAGCAATTTATTGATAGATTCCGCTCTGATAATTGTGCTGGTTTTATCAAGAAGGATTATTTTGCTTTACAACATAATAATTACGATGGTCTAATAACTACTGTATATATTTTCAGTATTGTTTAAGTATAATTGTAACCTAACTTGTTCAGAAGCTAAATAGAAGACCGGATAATTAATCCTTGATTTTTTCGTCATAGCAAAATGGCCCCATTAATATAGTGGAATCGTCGGATACTCACTTTAAAAGCTACGTTAAGTCGGGTGAATAGTACGATAATAAATTTAAAAATGATTTTTTTAGAATTGTAGTGTATCTTAATAAATGTACTTAAATTAAGGAACGCATATTATGAAAATTAACTGTTTCAAATAAATTTGGCGAAATTAACTGCTGATCCCAGAAAGAATATTTCTGGTGGCTGCCAGAGTCGTAAGAATGTCGTTGAATACGTGTTTGAATCGGTCACACGCACTATAACTGATGTCTCGGGGGATTATAATAGATGATAGAAATTGATTTCAAAAGAAGATATTACCCGCTAGTATTAGTGCTCTTTGTGGCTGGTTATATGGGTGCGATTTTCCTTAATATTTATTTTGATTGGTTAGCAATGCTTACAGCTGGAATAATTAGTTTAGTAATGCTATATGGTTTTTCTAACTTAAAACTATTTTTTCAACCGTTACCCTCGCCAAAGTGGCGTATAGTGGTTAAGTATGTGCTTTTATTGTTTATTCTGGAAGTCATTGCGATTGTGGTTATAGCTATTATTAATTCGCATGCTTTATTGTCATTTCACAATACAACATTGACAACTAGTTTAACTGGACGAGATTATCCTTTAATTGAAAGAGTATGGATAGCCTTCACGCTGCTAGTATCACTAGTTGGTGAGGAAGTCGGAATGGCCTCTATTTCAATTCCGTTGATTCGATTATTATCACAAACCAAGCTCAAAAAATTTGCGTGGCCGATTATCAATATATTGGGATGCATCGTATTTGCATGTTTGCACCTTCCACATTATCATTTCAACTGGATTTATCCCTTAATCGTCGGTATTACGCGTTATCCAATAACTGCTTCATGGCGATCTGCCAATACTTTACGGAGCGGCATCTATGTCCATTGGATCTCAGACGCCGTTTTAATTATTGGCACATTAATTTAAATATAAAAGGTAAGGCACACGTTAATGCTCAATAAAACAATAAACATCATTAAGAAATACCCAGTGAGAAGCTTGCTGGTAGTGCTTATTGTAGTTTTCGCAATCTATGTGATTAGTGATGGGGCTGCTGGGCGATAGCACATTATAAATACGAGTGAATTTGTATGCCTTTCTGTCAAAATGACAAATGAGATAATATAATTTTTCAATTTTTGCTTAAACGGCTCCACTGTGGCAGTTACCACGGTGGAGCCGTTTTTCATAGTAATATCAACAACCAGTAAATAATGAAGTATTGCACTCTCGTAATACCGATTAGCGCGACAAATAGCGCTCTCAGCGCAATCATCGTCCTCACACGAGATCATACCGGCACCGACCAAATAATTACTATGACGATTGAACTCGTTTAGCTTCGAATCCAGTCTACAACCCCACAACTTAGTTAACACACCTCATGGCAACGATTGCCAGCCCTCATTGAACATTATATTTAAACCTACACCAACGAGGAATAATGCCCCAGAATTGTCAAATGAAGTGCAGTACTAAAGAATTGAAGATAAACTCTCATTAGTGCTGCACTTAGGTTCATGTTATTTTTTATCGATGTTATTTTTAGCGAATGGATGAGTAGTTGGACTAAAAGAAATTACAGCTACTATAATTCCCAAATTTCCCAAAATGTTTTCTTCTAATAAATATGCAAGACAGAAAAATAAAAATGCTATATAGTACCATTTGTCATAGCTTTTAGGATATTTGGGCCTGGGCCTAGGTATAGCTAGCAATGCAAAGGCATATGCTAGCCATATCATGTCTTTATCTACCCGAAACATTAAAAGAACAAACAAAAGAGAAATTAAAAGCGCACAGCCTTTGAATAATGTATTTTTCTTCAGGTTAATCACCCACCTTAACAACTGTATTTAACCATAAAAAGGCTAGTAGCCATAACCTTTTTTCTTGCGTTTTTTAATTCCACTTGAGATTTGATCTGAATGGGACCATGCATCACCAGCAAGAAAGCCTAAACCGCCCACAATCCATTGCCCAATCCCACCGTTAACTTTAGAAAGCTCATTTTTTTGCAATGCCTGAAAATTATTAATATTTTTCATTTTAATCACCTTTTCCTATATTTATATTTCATCAATTTGATTTAAAAATCCGGATTCTTTAAAAATATTTAACGATAAAATCAGTTTACTTTTGTTGCTTATCAATTCAATATTAATTGCTTTCTATGCTCTTAATATAACACCCACCCGACCTATCGAACGATATTTTTACAAACGTCATATTTTTAGCTATTATCATACAATAATTCACCGATACCACGAAAATAGCCGTTTAGTCGACAACCACCACGACAATAAGTCAACATGCTAATACAACACCCTCACGCCTCGTTCAAATCTATCAGACTAAAAAAACGCCGTAGTCCCATACTACGGCGTCCAAGCGGTCCTTAACTTCCGCCCAATCTATGTGGTTAATGTTCTTCTATGATGCTATGTGTTGCGGTCACCTGACCGGCGCGATGAATGGCATTCTTTAAGACGAATGGTGCAATCATCGTCACCACAATGATGACCAAAATAATATCCGAATAGTAATCGTTTGATAGTAAGTGCGCTGAAAACCCAATTTGCGCCGTTATCAATGCCATTTCACCACGCGAGATCATACCGGCACCGACTAAGTAATTACTATGGCGACTGAACCCATTTAACTTCGCGCCCAGTCCACAACCCCACAACTTAGTTAACACACCGAGCACCGTCATGACCACGATAAACGGTAGCGATTGCCAGACCCCTTTGAACGTCATATTTAAACCCACACTGACGAAGAATAATGGAATAAACGTCGTGTAGCCCACTGGTTCAATACTAACGTCCACCACGTGTTGGTAATCAGTTTGTGCAATTGCGACTCCGGCGAAGAAAGCACCTATAGCACCACTCAAGCCCACTAGTTCTGCCAACCATGCCAACGCTAAACAAATAATAATCGCCATAATAGTTGGGCTGGCAGCCATCAACAGATGATCACTCAAGCGCATCAGATACGGGGCAACCCACTTAATCACGATGAAGACCCCTATGAAGAAGCCAACCTGTTCCAAGAGCACGATACCGAGATTAGTCTGGGCAACACCACTCTGACCACCCATCATCGCAATCATGATACTCAACAGAATCACCCCGATAATGTCGTCAGCGACCGCGGCCCCTAGAATCGTGGCTCCTTCCTTAGTATCCAACACTTTAAATTCCTTTAGTACCTCCACGGAAATCGAAACCGACGTGGCTGAAAAGATGACACCGATAAACAGTGATTCAAACCAGCTAAACTGAAAGAAGCGACTCGCAAGCCCCATAATAACGACTGGAAAGATCACTCCAATAATAGCCACGATAATGGCAGGGCGTAAATACTTACGTAAAAGTGCTAAGTTGCTTTCCAGTCCACCGATGAACATCAGTACCACGACCCCAATATCTGAGAACGTTTGAACTAAAGTCGTTAAATGGACCCAGTTAAGTAGTGCCGGCCCTAATATCACCCCGACCAGAATCTCACCAATCACGGCAGGAATCCCCGCACGGTGAGCAAAGTGCCCAGCGAGGGTTGTCGCCAAAATCAACAAACAAAGTATTCCCAAAAAATCCATGTGCTCACCCATCCATCAAAAGTCTTACCATCTATCATACACCTTTAGTCCTGGCTCATCTTGTAGGCATGGGCGTTCTGGAAGCGGCGCGCATAGTGCCAGCCCAAGCCGATCAGTAGACCAATAATGGCGGGAAGTGCCCAATCAAATCCTAGTTTAGCTAATGGTAAGTAGCGTTGATCCCATGCAAGAATCGTTTGAACCCATCCTAACCGAGTAATCAGGGCTGGTGCAGCACCTAGACCATCAATGAACGCTGGAATCAAAGTTAACGCCGTCGTCCATCGATAAACGAGCGGATCACAATGAAATAGCGGTGAGGCAATTGCTAAGATAATCAGTGTAATCGCCAACGGATACAGGAACATCAGCATCGGCGTCGACCATGCAATAATTTGATCCAACCCAATATTAGCGATGAGAAATGAGGCCCCACAGGCCAAGCGGTTCCAAGCGCGATAACTGATTTTAGGAAATTTAGCGTGCAAGGCTTCCGCAAATGACGTCGCCAAACCCACTGCCGTTGTCAGACACGTCAAGGTCGCCATAATTGCTAAAACAATCGCACCCGGCGTGCCCATAAAAGCATTGGCAATCTGACCAAAGGCAATGCCACCATCCGCAGACAACTTAAATTGCGATAACGACGTCGCGCCAATCCAGATCAGGCCAAGATAAATGACTGCTTCTAAACTAATACTCAACAAACTAGACTTGGCGGCCGTCTTAGCAATCGCTCCGGCATCCCGTTGACCAAGGCCCCGAATCGTGGTGACAACTGCAATTCCGAACAACAAGGCAGCTAACGCATCCATCGTATTATACCCTTGCAAAAAGCCGTTCAAGAACGCGCCGTGTTGGTAGGCCGCGGTCGGTGTCGCATTCGTGGTCCCTAACGGCCGGCTGAAGGCAATCCCAAAAATTAAGGCGAGCAAAATCAGAAAAGCTGGGTTTAACAATTTACCGATCGTATCGACGATCCGGGTGGGCCTACGAGCTGCCCAGTAAGTGATACTGAAGAAAATCAATGAGTAAGCTAATAAATACCACGGTGCCTGTGCCGAACTCACATGACTAGCAATACCAATTTGAAACGGCGTAGTGGCTGTCCGCGGCGTCGCGAACAAGGGGCCCAAAGTCGCACAAGTCAGTACCATAAAAATCGTCGCGTAGCGTTTGCCAATTGGCCGCGCTAGCTCATAAATCCCACTACTGTGCGTCACACTGATGGCGATAATTCCTAACAGTGGCAATAGTGTCCCTGTCAGCAAGAATCCCCAACCAGCTGTCAACCAATTGGCCCCCGCCAGCTGTCCTAAGTGAATTGGGAAAATCAAGTTGCCAGCCCCAAAAAACATCCCAAAGAGCATTGATCCAATAATGATGTAATGTTTGATTGTTAATTTTCGCGTTATTTGCATCGTCGTCTCTCCTCCGTTAAGCGTCGTTCTCATCAACCAGTTTGAACAATCACTAGTAAGAGCACTCGATACAAACCACCATCACTACTTGTTAAGCGCATTGTCCCCATCCTCTCAAAACTGCCATGAGACTAAAAAAGCGTCCTTACAAAATCAATTAATGATTTTGTAAGGACGCTAACGCGTGGTACCACCTTAATTCGTCACGAACCGCAGCTCGTCACCTTTGCGCGTACGGCCAATTGATAACACTGATGACGGGTTTCCCCAAACAGTAATGTTAACTGACGATACGTTGGCCCGTTAATGGGGGCACCCAGCTAACACTCCAGCTCGTCGCATTAGCAGTTCTCAGGCTACTTTCCAGCCAGGCTCACCACCGCTTCACACCATCCAGCGGCTCGCTTAAGATTACCCTGACTTTACTCTCCTGATCATCACGTTTAGTCTCATTTATTTTTAATATTTGCAATCATAAACTCATTGCGTAGTCTTGTCAACTGTTTCTCTAAAAATAATCATCCGAGTTAATCCGATAATGCCCACTGCCGAATCGCAGCTGCGACCCCGTTCGCATCATTAGTAGCCGTCACGTGATCAGCGTGTGCCTTAGCAATATCACTGCCATTGCCCATCGCGACAGCTGTTCCAGCGAAAGCAAACATTGGCAGATCATTCTGTTCGTCTCCCAGTGCCATCACTTCGTCCGGTTGTATTTCCAGAGCTGCCGCTAAATCCTGAACTGCCTGCCCCTTGTTGACACCAGTATGCATCAGTTCCAAGAAGTTAGTTGCCGCACGTACCACGTACAGGTCCCTACCAAAAGTCGTCTTAACTTGCGCTTCTACGGCATCGAGTTGCGGGCCTTCACCTACAAAGACCCCCTTGGCAATTTGAAAATCAGCTGGTAAATCGTCAGGGTCTCGAATCAACAGCCCAGCTTTGTTTTCCCACGCCTGTACAACTGTGACCCAGTTAACATCGCGGTCAGCTGTATAGATCGTACTGTCCGCATCGAGCACGTTAAAGGGCACGTGATGTTGTTTTCCAAACGCGGTTAATTGCCGATAGTGCGCATTATCCACTAAATGTTTGGCGACGATCCGGCCAGCAATGCTCTCGATTACAGCACCGTTATACGTAATCACGTACTGGTCATCACCAGCAAGGCCTAACGCATCTAAATAATGTTGCGCCCCAGCAAGTGGCCGGCCGGTACACAAAACCACCTTAATCCCTTGGTCGTGGGCTTCCTTAACTGCCGCAATCGTACTTGGTAATAATTGCCCCTTTGAATCCAGAAGCGTGTCATCAATATCAATCGCAATTAATTTAATTGTCATGGGTTTTCGTTCCTTTCAACTGCGAATACGGTTACAATTAAGTCATGCCACCGCTCATCGCGAACTATAATTCTAATATAGCATAGCGCGTCAGCCATCAAGGTTGATTTTTGAAAGGAAGCGGTGCGATTTTACAAAATCTTGAAGCGAGGTTTAGTGATGAAAATCTTACACGAGACGGTCCAGACAATTCCCCGCCTCCCCTTTAAATATTACGAACATGATCCATTGACTGATATCAACGTTGCCCCACACTGGCACCAAGGGATTGAGTTAAATTATCTCGTCAGCGGTACGACCTTAAAATTCGTCACCGATGGACAGACGAATGAATATCGGCCTGGTGACCTTTGGACTACTAATCGACGCGTGGTTCACAGCGCTAGTGGGCCCACCGAAGTTGACTGGGTAGAGTTCGGCCTCATCATTGACGACGATTTCTTACAAACTCAAATTCCGGCAAGTGCGAACTGGCAATTGACATTGAACGGCGCGGCCTCATCGAAAACTCACCCGCAAGCCTACGCCGATGTCCGCCAACAATTAGTCACGATTCACGACCTGTTGACGACCCCCACGACCGATCTACTGAGATTACAAATCCTCAGCCACTTTTACCAGTTACTTGTCACTCTGGGGCAAACGTTTACCGTTCCTCTGACTGCAACAACGGTCAGCCCTAACTTGACATTAACGGATACGGTCATGACTGCCATCAATCAACATTACGCTGAGCCCATCGATGGTAATACCCTTGCCGAGCAATTTCACGTTTCGTTGACCACTTTGAATCAGCAATTCAATGCAAACGTCCAACTATCCGTTAACCGATACTTACGACTGATCCGATTGATGAACGCCCGTCGCCTCCTGTTAGAGACCGACCATAAGATTGAATATATTGCCATGCAATGCGGCTTTCCGAATAGTAAGACGTTCAATCGGAATTTTAAATCTTGGAAGGGTATGACGCCTACCGACTATCGCCAAGCCTATGCCCGCTATCACCGAATTGATACTAGTTGCCTCTAAAAATGTCCCTTCGTGGTCTGAATTTCGTGGTAAGCTACGGCTATCAATTAAACGACGGGAGATTTTAACCATGATTAAATTAATGGCAACTGATATGGATGGCAGCTTTTTGCGTGACGATATGACTTACGATGAAGCTCAATTTGCACTGCTTTATCAACAATTACAACTACGGGGCGTACGGTTCGTGATTGCAAGCGGCAATCAATATTTCCAACTCAAGTCCTTCTTCAAGGACTATCCTGAGATGATCTACCTTGCTGAAAATGGGGCTTATATCCGCGATGCCGACCACGTTTACGCACTTAACGCCTTTCAGCCAGACGCAATCCAGACGATTCTGAATAAGATTCAAACCATCCCGGATTTAAAGCTACTGGTTTGCGGTGCCAAAAGTGCCTACACCCTAACGACCACTAATCCTGAGCACGTGGCACAAATGCGACATTATTATCATCACTTAGCCGTCGTTGAAAGTTACGACCAGCTTGATGATGACATTATGAAGTTCGCCATCACATGTCCACCAGAACGCACCACAGCGATTGTGACGCAACTACGCGAGTTACTGACGGATGTCGCCGAACCAACCAGCAGTGGTCACGGCGACATCGACATTATCCAACCCGGCATGAATAAGGCGGCTGGCTTAGCGCAACTCGGACAGGTTCTCGGAATCGACCTCGCTGACATGGCTGCATTTGGCGATGGGGGCAATGACCTAGAAATGCTCCGGGAGGTCGGCTGCGGCGTTGCCATGGCGAATGCTCAACCAGCCGTGACAGCCGTAGCCAACGCCACGACAGGTACAAACCAAGAACAAGGCGTCTTACAGTGGATCAAAAACTGGTTGGAGGCGTAAGCCATGCAGCCACGGTTGACCACCACCATCAGTATTCTTAGCCTCTCCACTGTAACAGGCATCACTACCGTTATTACAGGAATCATTCCCCAGCTCAAACGGACCTTTCCCACCGTCCCGACTACGCTGATTGAATGGCTCGTCACCATCGCCAACTGTAGCGCATTGATTACTTTGTTACTCAACCCCCGATTAACAAGCCGGTGGGGATTACGGCCAATCGTGATTAGTGGACTCTTGATCAGCGCCATCATGGGACTGATTCCCGCTATCACGACTAACTTTACCGTAATCATGGTCAGTCGGCTCGGATTAGGATTAGGCGTCGGCCTCTTTTCACCACATGCCATCAGTTTGTTGACCCACAGCTTTACCGGTGATTTACGGGCCCGACTGTTAGGTTACCAGACGGGCCTCTCAGCCCTAGGTAACGCGATATTGCTAGGATTAGCAGGCCTGCTGATCAGTCTCAGTTGGCATGCCGTCTTTTGGCTATACGGGCTACTGGTGATTGTTGCTGGGGGCGTGGCGTGGTTCGTACCGGAACCCACTGTTCCATCAACAACGACTAATCACGCACGCACTGAAAAGACACAACTACCACGGCACCAGTGGACGTTACTAGGACTTACCTTTATCACCTATCTACTCATCTGGGGCGTTCAATTAAAGCTGCCGAGTTACTTTAGCGCCCGTCATTTTGGTAACGCTGCCACTATCAACTTAACCTTAGCAGCCATGAACATCGGTGGCTTGCTGGCTGGTCTCACCTTTGGCTATCTATACCGCTATTTACACCGGTTCACCTTAACCTTAGGCTATGCCGGAGCAGCTATTTCAGTCTTAGTATTATGGTTGGCACCCAATGCAACTGTGGCTATTGGCGCTGCCGTATTTTTCAACTTTATTTACTCGTACACCGGGCCATATTTGGTCTTCACTAGCAATACTGGCCTGGATACCATTCAAGTCAACGTCCTGAGTAGCTACCTGACGATTGCCACCATTATCAGCGCTTTCTTTGCGCCACTGGTCTGGAACAGTCTCGGCCAACTTGGGCCGCAGACGCTCACCGCCAACGTTCTCATTTGGATTATGCTCATTTTAGGTGGCTTAGCCTTGATTACCGGCAGCCATCATCCACGAAAGGAAGTTTAATTAATGACCAATAATAACGATCGTCTTCATACTGGCGAACTCTACTTACCTAACGACCCTGAACTTGAAAAACGCCAATTTGGCTATCTCGATCAGCTCTATGATTTCAACCAAACTCGGCCCAGCGAACTAACCAAGCGCCAAATTCTACTTAGCAAGATGTTCGCAGAAATCGGCCCGAAGTGTTACATCGAACCACCGTTTCACAGTAACTTTGGTGGGCACCATGTTCACTTTGGCAAGGGGGTTTACGCCAATTTTAACCTAACACTGGTAGATGATACCCATATTTACGTTGGCGACTATACGATGTTCGGCCCCAACGTGACAATTGCAACCGCGAGCCATCCGATTTTGCCATCATTGCGCGAACAAGCTTATCAGTACAATATGCCAGTTCATATCGGCCGTAACTGTTGGTTCGGCGCAGGTGCCATCGTACTACCCGGTATTACGATTGGCGACAATGTCGTCGTTGGCGCTGGTAGCATCGTGACCAAAGACTTACCCGATAACGTCGTCGCCGTGGGGAATCCCGCCCATATCTTGCGACACATTAATGATCACGACCGTCAGTACTACTTTAAAGACCGCCAGATTGATCCTAGCTTGTTAAATTAGTGGTTTCAAAAAATCAGTTCATCGCATTCTCTGCCTTTATCACGGCAGAATACGACGGACTGATTTTTAATATGCGTCAAAATAATTAATTCTCGTTTATTTGATAACTGCTATCCTCAACAACATAGCCTTAAGTTTAGAACAGCCATTACGCCGCCTCGCTCTGTTTTCCGGCAATTCGTGGCAATTTCAGCACTGCTCTTAGATGTTTTTTTGGAAAAGCCTTGATTGCTGCATTAATTAGATAGATTTTAGTATCCATCACTTGTAAGTATCTAAGAAGCCCAAAACGCGTGCTTCATCAGCGCTCTGAGCCTTTAACCAACTTATTTTGTTTGCTTTTGCTTATTGCATCGTTGTCGTCCCCAAACAAACAACAGGACATAGATAACGGTAATCACCAAATTACTAACTAAACTGGTTATCAGTTCTCGAACGCCTTCACCCAGTACTAACACAAAGACTAATCGGACGATAAAATACCCAACTGGTATAACACTACCGACTATATTCGACTTGTTACGCTTCCCTAAAATATAGCTCCAATAACCCAAGCCAATCGTGATTACCGCCGTAATCAATCCAATTACAATAAATACCAGCATGTATTATTTCCTCTCTCATAACTCAACTTGTCTAAGATTTTCTATAAAATAACCGAACCTACTGTCTGATTCTTGATTGTTTTATTCTTCATTATCAAGTATAAAGAATATTTTCTTCTCCCCCATATAAAATTCAAAACTACTATTGCTAGTAATGACAGCCTCATATTCGAACTCATATATGTTAATAATAGGGTTAGCTTTGGATATGCTTCCATATAAAAATAAAATCACCGTTTTGAATATCATTGTTATAGAAGTAACTGTTACATTTACAATGTTCCTACTAACTGAATTGATTTTAATTTCAATAAAAAGATTATTCCTTATTAATAAATCTATTCAAGATGCTTTGAATCACCAACCACAGCAAATATCTGGTTATCAAGCAGGCATAGATATTCTACCAAGTCTTGATTAAATCGATCATTGTTTAAGAATAGGTCGAGCGTTCGCCCTCCAAAGATGCTAGCAGTTTTGTTCCAGCTTTCCTACATTTGTTCCATTCACTAGCATCTTTAAGTGCTTCTTCACACCAAAGCGCCTTATTCTTACTCATATCCTCTAATTTTTCATCAATGCTCAGGAACTGCTAATACTGTTTTGTAGTTATCCAAGCATTTTCAAATAATTTCTTTGCATAATTTAATGTAATATCAGAAAAATCCGAAGCTAGTTCATCAGCGACCGAAAAACCTTTTAATTGTTTTATCTGATTCTCTAGAGACATTGAAAACTCTTGAAGATTCTCGATAACCCTGTCATATAACATTGTTAACTTTTCTACGTCTTCAGTCATCATTTCACAACCTTCCCATTCGTATAAATCCTAATAATTCCATGTTCTGGAGAAGAAACTTTATAATAAGGTGAATCGCCATGGTGACCACCAGGGTGATATTGAATATACCTTGAGCTTCCTTTAATTTCTTCTGGAGGATTCATACTAAATCTTCTACCATTATTTTATTTTTCGCGACTTTACTTAAGAAGTAACCAATATTCAGCAATCATCCACTTTGTGCGCTCTTACTCAACACAAGAATATGGTACCAACGAGAACTAGAATCAATTAATTGGGGAGCTCATACTCAAAGATTATTCGTTGTTTTCTGACCATTATTAGTTCTCAAGCTATCCTAAACACCTCGAGCCAGTAGCTACATCAAATTCTTAGTTACTAATTAGCAATAAGATTGCTACCAGACTTTGATTAACTAGATTACTTGCTTAGTCTGAAAGTTTGTACTTAATCCGGCAGTTCAGGATACCTATAAAGGAGATGTTTTCAATATTTCACTAATTTCTATTTCTCCAGCTTTCTTATAGTTTTCACCTACTATACTTAACAGACTTAATTTTTTATCAAAAATAATTTTTCTTTGACTTTGATTTGGTAAAATATGCGTTCTCATATATCCTATTGCTAACGTATCTGTAATAGAACTAATAACCCAATATGTTATTTCAAAAAGATTATCGGTCACATTATGCTTATTTTCTGTTCCTCGCTCACTATACACAAAATGGTATCGCTGACCATCCGAATAAATATAAAAACCATCTTCACTTCCATGCTTGTTTTCCAAGAAATTGTATTCTTTAATATTAATATTTCCCAGCCTGGAAACTCTTTCTAATATGTAAATTTTCAAATCTTCTGTTGATAGTTTAAACATTACACCCCTCCTATTTTGTTATTAACTCAATATATCCTCCCTTAACAAGTTCTTCAATAGACATAGAAAGTTTGCTTTAAATTCCCCCACTTGGCATACCAAACCAAGGCACAACTTTTGCTCGTTCAACATTTGGAATTTTCTTAATTACTCTATATACAGAGGTATCTGTCCCAGGTTTCAGAGAAAGTTTTTCTGAAGGCGTCCCAGTCGTCCCCGACATAGATAACGGTAATCACTAAATTACCGACTAAACTGGTTATCAGTTCTCGAATGCCGTCATCGAGTACCAGTGCAAAGACTAACCGGACGATAAAATACCAACACGTGTTGTTTTCTCCCACACAACTCAACCAATCTAAACTTTTCTATAAAATAACCGATACTCGGTAATTAGTCCTCGTCGAATATCGGTTTAGTCCACATTACTTATTAGCCAGGCACTTCCCCCAAGCAGATAAACCATAGTAAGCCAAACTGAATAACAAGCTACCAACTAATGACGATACTAGGCCATGTGTCGTAGTTTGTATCATCACAGCTAAGATTGCTCGAACGGCAAAGTAAGCTACTGGAATAATGACATCTACTAAATTAGTTTGGGTCCTTTTTCTCAACCAATAACTCCATAATCCTAATCCCAGCGTAATTCCTATGATGACTGCTCAAATAATGATAATCATTGTCATTTTTTACTATTTTCGAATACCTTTACGAGGTCCAACATCACCTTTTCCATTGCCATACCCATCACTGTCTTATCCAGCAAATCATGGATATGGTCCAGAACATTTAAAAGCTGCAAATTTCGATAATAGCTAAGAATTTTCAGACTTGTCATAAGTGATTAGCACAATGGTATACCATACTAATCGTGAAACACGGGACTAACCAAAGCCACAGTTGAACCAGAAACTCATACCCAAGGACCAATCGATGCGCTCCTGAACCATCACTGGTCTTCAAGTTATCCAAAACCATCTGGAATGGGCTAATCAGCTAAAATCCTGATTAAGAACGAGTTGAAAGTATTGTACTTGATTTAATAACTCAGTGATTCCTGTTTTTAAAATGGATCTTTATTTATTATTTCAACTTTAAGACCTTTACTAGCAATAATTATTGGTGCTGTGTCAAAATCTTCAGCATTAATCTTAAATATATAATTTCCTCCTTCTACTTGGTATTTATCGATAATTTCCCACATTTCTTTACCTGCCGCCAACTCTATAAATGGCTTAGAATTATTTAAGTTCCAATACAGCAAACTAGACAGATAATAAGGTTTCCCGAAATCAATGTTAATGGCAAGCTCATCATATGAAGTATCTATTCTACCTGCTACAACAATATCTCCACCATCCACACTAGCAAATTCAAAATCCATCCATAAACATTTTTTTAAATAATTGTTAACCTTTAATATTTCTGAATTGATTTCTTCTATATTCATATTTCTCTACTCTTTCTCTATTTACCGACAGGGATATGGGTATTCTTAGCAGCTTTAGGATTAAATCTGAACTAGACTACCACCTTTATTGAACTTTATTTAGTACGCTCTCATACCACCAATTCTCATCAACATCCATATGTTCTACCTCACTTCTTTGCTTTCCTGAGACAGGCACAGAGTTCAGGGATGTCCAAGCCACACCTGCTAAGCATAAACACTTCTTACCGGTAACGGCAACTTTCCCCGTAATCATGGTATAAATATCATTATACCTAACTAGATTCGTCAAAAACGAAATAATGCCTTTATTAATACCTGCAATAGTCTAAAAAGTCCAGCACGCGTAATTTCATCAACATTCTGGATCTTCAGCCGACCTATTTTGTTTGCTTTTGCTTATTGAATCGTTGTCGTCCCCCCAACAAACAGTAGGGCATAAACAACGGTAATCACAATAAATACCAACATATGTCGTTCCTACCCTCATAACTCAACTTGTCTAAACTTTTCTATAAAATAACCGATACTCGGCAATTAATCCTTGACCTATACCCCCAAAGTTAAAGTAAAAGCTTTAGCTTTGGAGGTATTTTTTAT
>NZ_JAKZEQ010000089.1:0-3117 GCF_022549155.1 Lactiplantibacillus sp. ME-2 | reverse complement strand
ATCTAATTTAACTAAAATCAAATCGAATGTCAAAGTATCCAAACACGTTCTTAGGCACCATTAAAAAGCAAGTTGGCTCAGGCTTCTGGAAGTTTATCAGCAAGCTAGCCGATGAGTTTGGTGATGGCGGTAGTAGTAACCCCGGTGGCTCAGGTGTTCAACGTTGGAAGCCGGATGTTATCAAAGCCTTGAAGAAGAACGGCTTTGAAGCCAGTGCTAGTCAAGTATCAGCATGGATGAAGGTTATTGCACGTGAATCAAACGGTGACCCGTCAGTGGTCAACAATTGGGACGCTAACGCTAGAATGGGTATTCCATCTAAAGGGCTGGTTCAAACTATCCAGCCAACATTCGATGCCTACAAGTTCCCCGGCCATAACAATCCACTTAATGGCTATGATGACTTGCTAGCTGGTATTCATTATATGAAGGCTAAATATGGGTCAGGTCCTAGTGCGTTTGCTCGTGTTAGTGGGCCCGAAGGCTATGAAAACGGTGGTATTATCAACACTAACCAGTTGATTGAAGTCGCCGAGCATAACAAGCCTGAAATGGTGCTGCCATTGACTAATAAGTCACGGGCTAACCAGCTAATTGCACAGGCTAGTCAGGTTGTAAATGGCAACAATGGTAGTCAGGCTGCGTCTACTAACAGTGAAAGTAATGAGAAGCTTGATAAAGTCATTGCATTATTGGCGGCTTTAGTATCAGGCCAAGGCAGTGTTCAAGCAGTCATTGCTAAGTCAGACGTGGTTAATGCCGTTAAATCTGACAATAAGACAGCTTCACAGTATTCACAAATGATGGGCTATTAAAGCCATCAATTAAAGGGTCGTCCTTAATGGGGCGTCCTTTTTACATAGCTAAATTTAAAAAGGAGGTTAAATCGTGACCTTACAACGAGATGATTTTGAATATGCTGGCTTGAATAGCCGGGATGACTTGCAGGTTGAGATGGGTAACGTGGTATTGCCTAGTGCACCAGCCATGGCTGAACAAGTGACTGACATACCGGCCATGTATGGTAACCAATTTAATGGCACGGACTTTACTAGTCGAACGATTAGTATTCCAGTGTCAATCTACTGTGCCGATAACCAAGACAGATTTAATCAGGTGATGCACAACCTAAGTGGTCTGCTACTAAGTGATGACCCTAGTGATAATGGTAAAGAGTACCCACTAGTATTTGGCTTTGAACCCAAGTTGACATATTGGGGACACATTACCGCAATTAGTGACCCGGCCCCGATTAACACGGGTATGTATGATATGACACTAACGATTACCTTTGTGCAATCCGACCCACGGGCAACCTTGCCACAGGTTGAGAAGCCTTTAAATAATGGCTTAAACACGATTACTGTTAGTGGCACTGCTAAGACAGAGCCGGTTATTCAGATTATACCCAAGCGAGCTTTAAAGCACATTGGCTTTACTCTAAATGGTGGTCAATATGGAATTGGACCAGAAACTCCTGAGGACCAAGCTAGTGCTGTTCAACCATATACAGATGTTGTCCGGGATCCAATTGCAAGTATGGCAACGTGGACCAAAGATGCCAGTGTTACCAGTGTAATGAAAACTAGTGACAATCCAATTTATCAAGGTTCGTGCGATATAAACCCATCTAGCACGGTTATGATAGTTGCTAATGATTCAGGTAAAAAGGACTATGGGACTATGCCTTCTGGTGTTGAAGATACATGGTATGGCCCGGCTTATCGGTATACTGGCATGACAAAATCACTGACTGACTGGCGCATTGTAACTAGTCTGTATCACTTAAAATACTCTGGTTTCCATAACAGTCGTGCAATGGGACGGTGTGAACTTTTACTTTTAAATGCAAACGGGGAAATGATTGCACGCTTTGGTATCTTAGACCTTGGCGGTGGAAAGAAGCCACTGATTAGATTACAGCTATGTGAGCCCGGGTCATATATTGAAAAGGACGATGGAAAGCACCGCAACCTATACTATGATTATGGCCCATCAGGTGCTGTTGAAAACGGAAGAGATGAATATATACGGATAAAATCAATTAATGATAAGACCAGAAAATTTATAACTTTAATTAATCGTGAAGAATCTGACTGTATTTCCGATGGAATTTTTGTGTTAGACATGACTAAGAAGGGACAGGTATTCACATGGAGCATTACGCAATATAATACGCAGACTGGTCAACCCTATACAGATTCAAGGAAGCATCTAGTTGTTAGTGGAACGTTTGTTGATCGTAACAATCAATTTAATAGTCCACTCGGTGGCATTGGAGTAACTTTTCTCAAATTCCCAATTGCGGAAGACCACAATAAAATTGACTATAAAGACCCCTTCATGTCATTAGCAAACCTAAGAATTTGGCAGGTGAATAAGGTTGCTCCGAGTGATACAACGTACATTTCTAACGCTGGTCAAGAGATTGTCCTAAATTGTGAGAATAATAGTACAACAGTTGGTGGCAAGCTAGTTTCACCAGTTTGGTCAACTGACTATCCTAAGTTGAAACCGGGGGTTAATAGCCTGTCAATGATTGGCGACCTAGATGATGCACAAATCACACTTAAATATCTACCTAGACTACTATAACAATACTTTAAAGGCTTCCCTCAAGTGGGTGGCCTTTTTACATAACTAAAATAAGGAGGTTATATAGGTGGCTTTAAATAATCAGTATTTAATCCTAGACCCTAATTTAAAGCGGATTGGTACCCTTACAGTTGATGGCGCTACTAAGTTTTCTAATGACAGCATTAAGCTACAATTAGCCGATGCAGACACAACTAGTACCGCTTACGATGACGACGTCAATGTGGGCACTAAGGATAGCTATACCGGCACCATCAACCTGAATGCTCAATCTAAAAAGTTCGATCATCAAGGCTCATTAGACGTGCTTCAGGGCCAACCAGATTCAGATAAAGTAGTGGCTGGTAATAATCTCGCCTATTATGATGGGCTATCAGGTCATTGGTATGTTATGCGCATATACAGCGTGGAAGAGAACAATACCGCTGCTGTTAAGCATGTTACAACGGCTAACTTTACTAATCTATGCTTATACACACTAGCTCATCATTACCCACTTGCAGCAGCTCCTAGCAATAACTC
>NZ_JAKZEQ010000088.1:0-3367 GCF_022549155.1 Lactiplantibacillus sp. ME-2 | reverse complement strand
GCGTTAGGCGACTTGCTATTGAAGGCAGGCAGCCAGCTCAAACAAAAGGACTTAGTTATCCAGGAGTTGAAGCCTAAGGCAGATTACACCGATAGCATGTTAGCTAACAAGGGACTGGAAACAATCTCAATGATTGCTAAGAACTACGGTTACTCGACACGTGAGTTTAACAAGTTGCTACATGGTTTAGGCATTCAATACAAGCAAGGCAAAACGTGGCTATTGTACGCGAAGTATCAAGACGAAGGCTATACGCACGTTGGACCATACGAGTATACGAATAGCGATGGCATCAAGCAGGTACGTAACACGATGAAGTGGACACAAGTGGGGCAAAAGTTCTTATACGACTTTTTGAAATCAAAGGGAATCATGCCATTAGTTGAACAGCCAGCATAGAAAGGAATGATTTTATGAAGGAACAAAACAAAAAAGGATCCACATCTGCAATATGTGAATCCTTTATTAAAAAAATAGAAGCTTCAAAAATAACAAGTGGCAAACTAGTTGGCTTTAAAGATTCCAAGAGTGGTAAACACATTAAAAGTAGCAATTAAAGAATTTTTAGTGTTTGCTTTTGAAATGTATGTTAAAGATTTTGCCAACGCGTCTGTTTGGGATTGAGATAAAGGCTGACCAGTCGATTCAATCTCTTCCTTGACAAAAGAGATTAGGGCAAGAGCAGCACCGTTATCCCAAACTTTATCTGTTTCCGAGGAAATGGTTTGCATTAGTTGATCTCGTGAATATTTCATATTATTTTCACCACCTTTCTGGAACATTTAAATTATACTACCAAAAAACAAAAGGGATGATCCACATGAATGATTTAGTAATTATGAAGAATAAGCAAGCCGTTACCAGTAGCTTGCAGGTAGCAGAGGTATTTGACAAGCAACATAAGCATGTTATGGAAGCAATCCAAAACAAACTGGACTCAGCCGAAAATTCGGCTCAGTACGATTCGATGTTTTCCAAGGGGGTTTATAAAGACCGAAGTGGTAAATCTAATCCAATGTATTACATGAATCGTGACGGGTTCAGTTTCATTGCTTTCGGGTTTACAGGTAAAAAGGCGGATGCGTTCAAGCTCAAATACATCGAGGCGTTCAACTCTATGGAAGAACAAGTGAAATTGCCAACATCGCCACGAGAGATTGCCAGATTGGCACTGCAAGCCAATGAGGAAACTAATCAGCGCCTAGACAGTGTAGAGGGCGATGTGAAAGACCTCAAAGAGAACCAAGTTATTCCTAATCCTGAATATAGTGCGCTTAACCGGCGTGTTAATCAGCGCGTGTCGGAAGTCGCACATAGCTATGGTCATATCACACAGAAACAACGAGGTGAGCTGTTCAAGGATATTGGCAGTGGCATCAAGAAGATTGCTAACGTGAGTGCTCGGTCAATGCTACGCAAGAAGGACTACCAGATGGTAATGGACTTCATTAATGATTGGGAGCCGTCTACAGCAACTAAGACGATTATTCGGCAGACGTCACTTCGATTAGACAAGGAGCCAGCATAGGAGGATTAGCAATATGGAATTAGTAGATGCACTAAAAATGGCAGGTAGGAATGGGAAGATCGTTCGAGCTAGTGATTTGAAATATGATTCAACTTACTACGTTCAAGCGACTGATACAAAAGGAAGATTAATTGCGTTTACACATGGTGAACAGCTTTCGGTTTGTTGGGAACCAACGTTCACAGACTTAGTTGCAAACAATTGGCTAGTAGTTCAAAAAGGTGACCCTTACCGTGAATAAGGGTCACTAAAAAGCTTATAGAGGGAAAGATGTATTTAGACTAATACGCTTTATCTTTCCATTACCGTATCCGAATTGTAAGTATCCCTTATCCTGTAAAGATTTCAAAGCGTTCGTCAAAAGACTCTCATCATTAATTCCTAATTCGGATAGGAGACCATCAATGCTAACTGGGCCGGGCAAATGGCTTGGCGCATGCAAACGAATAGCGGCAATTAAGTCTTGTTCATTAACCATATTCATCACCTCGATTAATTGAACTAACAAAATTATACACCGAAAGGAGTGACCAGGATGGACAGTTTAATAAGTGCTTTGTCGAAACTCTTCACGCAAGCATATGAACAAGGAATCGCGGATGGGCGTAGTCAGCAAGCTGTTGATCATAAAATGATTGGACGTAAAGATTTCTACTCTGAATTTGGAATCAAAGTAGATACATTCGACAAGCACTATCGCGACAAAGAAGGGTTCCCAAAGCCAGAAGAAGACGGAAAGTGGTACGCCCCAGCAGTCGAAAAATGGTTATTGAATCATCAAAATTTGAGTAATTAAAACCTAGGCGGGTAGATGATGATTCAACTCATAAGGAGGAATTGCCATGGTAGAAGTAGCAGTATTAACCTGGGCGCTAACAACCGTGTGGTACAAGCGTCGTGAGATTAGAAACTGGTTTGGAATTTAGGAGGAAATGATATGAGTAAAACGGAGATTCAATGGCTTACTTATCAGCAAGTGATGGAAGAGCTTCACATTGGTAGTGTAAATACAGTCTATAAGATGATTAATGACGGTTTAAAGGTAACTAGCATTGGCAGACTAAAACGCATTGAACGTAAGGAACTTGAAAAATACCTAAATTCAAAAACGTTTTAAACCATTTAACGGGAAATTTAAGGAGGAAATGTAATGGTAAGAGACACAGATGCATTTGTTGGGCTTGGCAATAAATTAGTTGCCAATTCTGACAAGGCACAAGCAAATGATTTACTAAGTGAAATGAATGTTGCTAGTTTGTCAGGCCATCACTCAATCATCTGGAACAAGTCTGGAATTAGTGTTGGCGTTATCAACACACTATCAGAAGAAGATATTTCAGTTAGCAAGTGTCCTGGTGGCGGATATGTCATTGATTGGCAAGAAGCATTAGAAATGGAGGAATGATCATGAAAGTTCATGTAGGCGATCGGGTGAGTTTCAAGGCTGAGTATAGTTGCGGCCAATTAATACGAGAAGCCGGCGTTGGCAAAGTAGTGGATATTAAAAAAATTCCGTTCACATTGCGCACTCAAAAAGATGTAGCTGTAATTGAACAAAATGGACAACAATTCGAGATTATTACCAATGGTATTCAAGTGCTCAAGTAGGAGGAATGATCATGCCAAAAGCATCAGTTTTATCAGTTAACAACTGGAAACGAGTGCAAAAAAAGCCATCGCTAGTAGCGGCTAACGATGGACTAATGGAAGAGACAATTATAAACAACATCTACTCTATTCCAAAGCAGTCTCGTTTGCAAGTGCTAAGAAAGCGAGGACGGTAGCTATGGAAGAAATCGTGAACAATCACATCAAGTTTATAAAGCATGTTATCAACAG
>NZ_JAKZEQ010000087.1:0-3426 GCF_022549155.1 Lactiplantibacillus sp. ME-2 | reverse complement strand
AAGTGATTGCTTTGGGCTTTTTAATTTCTGTTCGGATTAATTATAGAATTTGCCAATGCTAAGAATTCATATTTTGATGAGTTAGTTGAAATGGATTATACGGGTAAAGTTTATAAGACTTATAAATTTAATCATAAGGCCTGGGGTAAGGCTAAGGGTTCTAAGAAGCAGAACCATAATCAGGTCCACCATGACGTAACGGAATTACCAAACGGTGATCTGATTGCGACCGTTTCCGATGGCGGCCGGACCTATGTCGAAGACACGATGATCGTTATATCGCATAAGACGGGTAAGATCACCAAGGTCATCAACATGAAGAATATCCTACCTGCGAAGTTCTATACGAAGTACAACGCGACGAAGTCCAGTAAATATATGGGTAAGAAGGACTGGTTTCATCAGAACTCCGTCTATTATGATAAGACGGATAAGAGCTTGATTATTTCAAGTCGCAACCAGAACTTAGTGATGAAGATCGATTACAAGACTGAAAAGATCAAGTGGATCTTGTCTGGTAAGAAGACTTCAGCTTGGCCGAAATCGTACCGCAAGTACTTGCTGAAGGCTAGTGGTAAGATTGCTTGGCCGGGTGGGCAACATGCCGCCATCGTTGATCCAAGCACCTTGGGCAAGAAGAACTCGCTCAACGTGATGATCTTCAACAATAACGTGGCAGTTGGTACGACCAAGAAATCGTTGGCGGACTCTTCTGGTAAATATTCAGAAGGTGTCGAATATCATATTAATGAAAAGACGAAGACGATTTCTCAAGTTGGCAGTTACGGCAAGTCATTAGGTAAGAAGAACTTTGCCAATATTATTGGTTCTAATCGTTACTTGAGTGCTTCGAATCGGCTAATTGATTTTGGTTGGTTGAATAATGGTAAATCAGCTAATATTATTGAATACGATTTGAAGAGCAAGCAACAGGTGTTTAACGTTGAATTAACGGGCCTTCCAAGCGGTGGTTATGTCTACCGGGCCGAACGCTTCTCGTTGTATCCGACGAAGCACACGTATGGTATTAATGAATAAGAATTGAATGTAAAACGGGCGCTCATGACTAGATGGCTCATCTGGTCGGGGGCGCCTGTTTGCGTGTTGCGCTAACCAGTCACGGCCGTTAACAGATTATAGAGAGACAGTCAGGCATTGTTTTTCCCCTTGACAATCCAGCTTTGGAGCGTCCGTCTGACTTCAATCTGACCTCAACCGTGCCTGTTCACAAACCAATTGCTAGTCCGAAAAGGTCGTTTTCAAAGTTGTGACTGAACGTTAATGAAAAAGTCACAATTTGGTCGCAAAATCATCCGCAAAGCTAGAATAATTTCATACCATGTCGCATTTATGTTCACATTCCAAGTCTACAATGGTTCTTATGTTGAACGGCGCGACGGATATAGGTTGATTATGAGCAGTGGCGCAAGACTCAGCAAGATGAAAATTAGTTGAAGCGGAGCGATGACGATGACCTTAAATATTGCAATTGTTTTAATCACGTTATTAGTATCATTTATATTAATGGCCATGGAAGTTACGACCCCGAACGCCGTAATCTTGTGTGCCTTAGCGTTCTTGATGTTTGTCGGCATCTTGTCGCCAACGGACGCACTGTCAGGTTTTGCTAACGACGGGTTAGCGACAATTGCCCTGATGTATATTATTGCCTATGCCATTGCCAAAAGTAATATTATTACCCGCTTATTTGACCGGACTCTCGGCGATGGTCACAGCGAAAAGCGTTCCTTATTACGGTTGTTAGCGAGCGTGAGTGTGATTTCACCGTTTATGAATAATACCCCGATTGTGTCCACTTTGACACCGATGGTCCAGCGTTGGACGAAGCAGAAAGGGATGGCAATCTCAAAGTTCTTGATCCCACTATCCTACGCCACGATTCTGAGTGGGTTGTTGACCGTTCTAGGGACTTCGACCAATCTAGTGGCACAAGGATTATTGTCTAAGTACAAATTAGCACAATTTGGTACCTTTGACTTGGCCGTCATCGGGATTCCCATCACGATTATTGGGTTGATTTACTTACTGACGATCGGGTACCGCATGTTACCGACCTATTATGGGAGTAGTGTTGACGATGTTGTTGCTGAACCGAATGATTACTTGATTGAAATGACGATCGGCGATGAGTTTGAACACCTCAATCAAACAGTGGTCGCCGCCAAACTTCGTAATTTGCCGCGCTCTTTCTTAGTGGCGATTAATCGGAGTGGTCAGTCGATCGTGCCGGTGACGGATGAGACGATTCTACAGTTAGGTGACCGTCTTTACTTCACTGGAAATTTTGATTGTATTAATGATCTTATGAATATTAAAGGTCTAATACCAAGCACTCAGAAAATCAATATGACTGATATCACCAATGAACGGGTTCGGCTCGTCGAAGTCTCCATTCCGGACACGTCCAGTTTGGTGAACCAAACGGTCAAATCAGCGCGTTTTCGCAATGTCTTTGGGAGTGTCGTCGTCGCAATTCGACGCAACGATGTCAACCTCGAAGGGCATCTCGGAAGTATTCGCTTAAAAGGCGGGGACAACTTGGTCATGATTACCACTGGTGAACCAGACGAGCTGGCAAGTCTCAAAGATTTACACGTCTTTAATTCACAACCAGTGAAGTCCCGGAAACATACTTATAAGGATGTTTTACCGATTGTTTTATTGGTTGCAACGATCATCGTGTCGACTATGGGCGTGATTGATTTGTTCGTTGGTCTGGCGGCCTCGTGCGTGGTACTTTTCTTGACGAAATGCGTTTCAATCAGCGATATTGTGAAGGCTGTCGATATGAACGTGTTGTTTTTAGTGGCTAGTAGTTATGGACTTGGGCTTGCGATGTCGAACGTGGGTGCTGATAAGTTTATCGCGAAGTCATTGGTAGCAATTACCGGGAATGCGTCACCAATCATCTATATGTTCCTGATTTATTTCGTGACCAATTTCTTAACGGCCATCTTGTCCAATGCGGCGGCGTTATCACTGATGTTTCCAGTGGTCGTTTCCGCAGCGAAGTTGGAAAACCTACCCGTGATGATGCTTGTTATGTTGATTACGATTGCTGCGACGGCGGACTTTTCAACGCCAATCGGGTACCAAACAAACTTGATTGTTTACGGCCCTGGACATTATAAGTTCACGGACTACTTTAAAGTCGGAATTCCGTTAAATTTGATTTGTATGGTCGTTTGTGTGTTTGTGTCCCATTACTATTATATGGTGCTGTGATGTGACTTAATCGAATCTAAAAGACTTGTGAGCGGCTGCTGACAAGTTTTTTGTGTTGGTTAGTAAATCGGTGATAGCTTAGCACAGTGAAATAACCTTAAAAAGTAAATCAAGACGGCCAATTCACTAGGGTCCGTCTTAAAACTACTTAAGTAAGATGCAAATTGAGGCAATGTAGAC
>NZ_JAKZEQ010000086.1:0-3441 GCF_022549155.1 Lactiplantibacillus sp. ME-2 | reverse complement strand
TCGTTTTTCCTCAGATTATACCTGAATTTTTAGTTTTCAGACAGTCCCTAGTTATTATACTACATACCACTCATCACGCAAAAATTCGCGTTCGTTAAATTGTATCGGCACCGCAACAATCCTCAACTATTCGCACGTTGCGCGCAAGTTGAAACCCAGCATTCCCCTTACATCAAAATTGATTGACCCTATCAATTAGTTTAATTTGTGGAAGAATTCCCTTAATTTAGCTATACTCATCTGTCACTGAAACCGATATCATACATACCAGCAATATATAGATTTTTGTATTTTACGCGTTGTGCTAGCTAATTTGTCATGAGTCATGATTAAAGTAGGCAAAATAATTAACGTCAAAAGCAGTCAGCTTAGGCTCGCTGGAAAGAGTTCGGGTTAGCGTAAACATGCTTAGTTCACCCTACACCGACCTCCAGGCATTTCTGCCAATTGCCAGAGCGCGGTAGTCAAAAATCTAAGTCGAGGCCACGTTTTAATTACGATTCATGCAATCATCGCTCACATAACGCGGATATGTCAATTTTGCTTAGTTCACAGGAGGATATCGCTATGAGACATGGACAATATCGCTACATTGTTGGCACACTAGCTTTGATAACGACTGCTGTAGGTTTAGTAGCTTGTTCGAAACAGTCAGCTAATCAGCAGATCAGCAGATCAGTTACCGTCAAACGGCTGAGGCCACCCTTGATAAGGAGATGGAGAATCAACCCGAAGCACCGTACTGGTTTCCAAAACAACTGCTGAAATGGCAGTTGAGCAAGGATAAAGCAGCCAAGTACAACACCGCCTCGGTTCCACTAGCCAAACGGATCGATAAATGGCAACTGCCGACGGTTAACAAGACCCAGGACCCAAAGATGAAGGTCGTCGCGTTATCCATTATGAATAGTTCAACTAGTGGCAACGCGCCTCGCGGGATTAATACGTTCGATGCGAATGTCTTCTCCAACTGGCAGTATATTGACCAACTCGTCTACTGGGGCGGTTCGGCAGGCGAAGGTTTGATTGTGCCACCGACCGCAGATGTCATCGATTCTGCTCATAAAAACGGCGTGCCCGTTCCTGGAACCGCTTTCTTTCCACAAGTGGTTAGTGGTGGGAAGTTAAAGTGGCTCAATGACTTCTTAAAACAAGATGCTGACGGACATTTTCCGATGGCTGATAAACTAGTCGCTGTTGCGAAAGCTTACGGGTTTGACGGCTGGTTCATCAACCAAGAGACCGACCCCGAAGTTAAAAGTTTTGATTCGGCTTCCACCGGAAAGACCGCAACCAGCTCAACTAGTAATGGGCTGAGCAAAAAGCACGCCCAACTAATGCAACAGTTAATCAAAGAATACAAACAAAAGGCCGGCTCCAAGCTAGACCTGATGTGGTATGACTCGATGACGAAGGATGGTAAAATGGATTGGCAAAAGAAAACCAATCTTATCTAGTCGATGCCAATATGAAACCAGTTGCTGACTCGATGTTTCTTAACTTCTGGTGGACGAAGAAGCGTCTCGCCAGTCAAGAATTACTCAAAAAGTCACACGAACGCGCCGAAAAGCTTGGGATTAGTCCTTACAACCTCTTTGCAGGAATCGATGTTCAAGCTGACGGAACCGCTACCCCCGTTCGTTGGAATCTATTCGCTAATAAACAACATGTGCCATACACGTCGCTAGGATTGTACGCACCGGACTGGACACACGCTTCTTCCGATACGGTTGACGAATTTCAAGCCAAAGAAGGTGCTCTGTGGGTCAATGATCAAAATGATCCGTCCCGTAGCATTCCGTCAACTACTTCAACACATTGGCCGGGTGTTTCAACATACGCGGTTGAACAAAGTGCCATTACGAAACAGCCCTTTGTCACTAATTTCAGCTTAGGCAATGGTAATGCGTTAAAGGCCAGCTTTGACTACACTGACGCCTACGAAGGTGGCAATGATATCAAGTTAGCCGGCAAAATGCGTAAGGACACCGCTAGCACAATCAAACTCTACACCACGGACCTAGACGTCACTGCCGATACCCAGGTTAGTTTAACCGCTAAGGCATCTGGTAAATCTACAGCTAAACTAGTGGTGACCTTAAAGGACGGCCGCACTAAGACCATCGCGGGTGACCGGACACTCAGCAAGCACTGGACGACCGTTAGCTATGACGTTAGTCAGTTAACAAAAAAAACAATCAAAGGCCTTAGCCTCAAAATCAGTGCCGCCGAGACTGATGCTAGCTACAGCGTTCAATTAGGTCGCCTCGCAATTACCGGCAAGCAGCAGGCCGCGCCGAAAAAGGTCAACCAGGTCACCGATTGATAATCGGACCTTCGACGAAGAAGGCAAGTACGCCGGTGTCAACCTGAGTTGGCAAGCCACCACTAAAAATAAGCTGGATCATTACGAAATTTATCAGGTTAACAATGACGGTTCTCGCTCATTTCTGGGGGCCACTAACACGGCTAATTTCTATTTAAACGCGTTGAAACGGAATGGGCAGCACAACGAGACCAATCTGATGGTCGTTCCAGTTGATATTTGGAACCAACGTGGCGATGCTTCTGACCAAGTTACCTTAAAATGGCCGGATAATCGTAAACCTAAAGCGGCATTTACGGTTAACCGCACCCTGGCAGCTCCCGGTAACACGATCAAGTTTACAAATGCCTCATCCAAAAACGCAACCAGCTATAAATGGGAATTTGACGGTGCCACAAAGACGACCAGCACCGCCAAAAACCCCACGGTCACTTACCGTAAGGCTGGCACTTATAACGTCACATTAACCGCTAAAAATAAGGATGGCCAACGGCACGTTACAATGAAAAAGCTCATTACGATTACACCGAAAGCTCAAGGCGCTTTAACCTTACTATCCAAGAACGCCAAGACCAGTGCCTCCGGATACACGAATAGTAGTGAAGCACCTAAAATGGCGGCGGATGGGAAACTCGATACTAAATGGTGTGCAACCGGTAAGGCACCGCATACCTTGACGCTGGATTTAGGCCGTCAAACGACTGTGAGTGCGGTTAAATTAGCGCATGCCAAAGCTGGTGGCGAAGGTGCTGATATGAACACCCGCGCTTGGACCATTCAGGTTAGCACTGATGGCAAACGCTACACGGACGTTGCCCGGACCTACAATAACACGCAAGCCACTAGTCTCAATACTTTCGCGGCTACTTCGGCGCGCTACGTCCGGTTAGTCGTCGATAAACCAACCCAAGTTGCTGACACCGCCGTTCGGATTTACGAAATGGACGTGCTAGGATTGACGCAAACACTCAAATAACCCTACCGATGCTATTTGAATAGAACAGCCGAGCCCCTCACTTGGAAATCGATATTTCCAAGTGAGGGACTCTTTTATGTCCAGGGCGAATTTACAATTGAAATGCAACACAAAGTAAAAAAATAAACCCATACCGGGT
>NZ_JAKZEQ010000085.1:0-3522 GCF_022549155.1 Lactiplantibacillus sp. ME-2 | reverse complement strand
ACATAGTAAAACCCCCAAGGTTAGATTTGGTGTCCAACCTTAGGGGTTCACTTTAGTTTGGTCGATTTTTTTATTGTTTGTTGTTAGTAGTTCCTTGAGCGGTAGTTAAGTCTAATGCAGTCCAAAAAGCACCATCACGCTAAAGCAGTGATGGTGCTTAATTTAGATGGCCCATTAAACTTAATTAGGCTAATGCACCCATTGGATCCCAAGGTGCTAAAACAGTTGGTTCTTCGGCTTGGGCTGCCTTTAAGTCATCGGACAAGAATTCCTTGTTAACAACAACTTGGTAGCAGTATTCGTCCATCCAAGCATCGCTCATGACGAAGAAGCCCTTAGTCCCAACTTTGTCGCCCCAGCTATTTTCAACCTTCCACTTAGTTGGTTGGCCGTCAACGAGGTCGACACCGGTGATAACCATGGCGTGGGTCATCAGACTTTCGCCGTAATCAAGACGTTCAGCCTTCGACATTGAAAGGTCAACGTCGAATAATTCATCTTTACTGTAGACATCGGTAGCCATGACCCCTTTTTGGCGGTCGGAGGATTGACCAACATCACAACCAAACCAGACACTTTGGCCAGCTTGTAATTGCTTGATGGCCAATTGCTTGAAGTCGGCCATAGACACGTTCAAATGTTTGACTTCACGGCCACCTAAGACGTTACCTAACATTTCAATCGTGTAGGTATGGTTATAAGGCTTGTCGTCGGTTGGGGCGTTGATGATTGAAACGTAATCGTCCAAATTCCAGCCAACGTACTTTTCGAAGAAGCTTTGTGGCGTCAAGTTTTGGTCGATGTGGTATTGTTTCTTATCATCACGATATTCCCAGTCAAAATGTGAAACGGGTTCGCCAAAGGCATAGGCTAACATGCGATAGACTTCGTTTAACATTTTTTCTTTGCGTTCTTGAATCGCGTCGTCACTAGTTCCGGCAGCCACTAGTTCACGTAATTCAACGGCATCTTTACGTAACTTTAAGTTAAGTGTGCTGTTGATTTCAGCCGATTTTGAACTGTTGTAAGTTTCAGGCATGACACTCTTAGGCACGATACCGTACTTCTGAATAATGGCAACGAGCATATCCCATTGGCCACCATCTTGTTGTGGCGTGGTCATCAACCAAGCAACTTTACGGCTGCTAGTTGGTTGGTCAGCGGTTGCCAACACGTTTTCATAGAAATAGTTCGCTTTTTCGAACTTATCCCAGAAAAAGGTGTAGTTTTGTGATAGTTCGAAATGTTTCAAGTTGAATTTTTCAGCTAATGAATGCCGCATCGTGTTTAAAGCGGCGAACATCCAGCAACGGCCACTTTGCTTTTGGTTCGCAACGTCACCTGTATCCAAATCAATGGAAAATACTGGTGTGGTTTGGCTCATGGCCTGAATATTTTGACTGCTTGCTAAGATACCGTTCTTAGTGACACTACGTTCGATGACTTTTGCTTCGGGACGTTGGTCCAAGTCGGCTTGAAAGTTAGCAATTTGGTTCATACTGATTGCTTTACTCAAAAGATCACTCTCCTTTAATCTAATTCTAATTGTATCGGTTTATGACGGGTGGGGCAAGCGGGGAGTCGCACAAAACTATGGTCGTGCTTCGATAACCTCGGGACCATTGGCATGACCGACAATGACAGTGTTGACCATGTCTAAGAACAGGCCGTGTTCAACCACACCAACCATGTGAATTAAATCTTCGGCTAAAGCGTGGGGATCCGTGATTGGGTCGATGTGTAAATCGATGATAATATTATTAGAATCGGTCCGGACGAGTTCATCGTTGACTTTACGGAATACTGGGTTATAGCCCCGGGCAGCCATTTTTTCAAAGACATGTTGGCTGCCGTAAGGAATCACTTCAACGGGTAAGCCAAAGGCACCTAATTGATGGACCATTTTGCTTTCATCAACAATCCACATGACTTTATCAGAATTGATGGCAACGATTTTTTCGAAGAGTAAGGCGGCGCCACCACCCTTAATGCCTTGGAAATCATCGGCGATTTCGTCGGCACCGTCGATCGTTAAGTCGAGATGGTCGACTTCGTCAACGGATTTCATCGGGATACCGAGCGCCTTAGCTTGGGCAGCGGTTCGGTCGGAGGTTGAGACGCCGACAATGTTTAAATGTTCATTTTTGACCCGTTCACCCAGAGCATCAACCATGAATTTAACGGTTGAGCCGGTTCCGAGGCCGACCTGCATGCCGTCTTGAATGTATTCAACGGCTTTTTGACCAACAAGTTGTTTTAACTGATCCTGATTCATAATATGAATTACTCCTTTGATTGAGAACTAGTGACTAATACGTCGGCAGCTTCAGGGTGCCGATCAAAGTAAGCCTTAGCGTAGGTACACAGTGGCTGAATACGTTTGTGTTCAACTCGAGCGGCGTCAATAATGGCTTTGGTTAATTGGCCGGCAATGCCCTGATGACCAAAATCGTCACGAACAAAGGTATGTTCAATGACCCAGGTCTGATCATTATTGATGGCGGGGAAGGTAATTTCACCAGCCAACTTGCCGTGATCGTCATTAAAATAAAAGCGGTGTGCTTCACGCGTGAATTCCATTGATTTCACCACCTTGTAAAGGGTTTTATATCTACCGTAATTAAACCGGTAATTGCCCGTTTTGTCAACGAAACTTCTATAATAAAAGTATGGTAAAATGTGAACACTAAATTAATGTTGAGAAAGTAGGAATTTGAAATGGCACGGGGATTTGAAATTGTAAGTCAATACGCGCAGGCGGGGTTACATGTACCTTACCGCACTACCAAGCAAGCAGCTGGCTATGACTTCGAAGCGGCGGAAGATTTTACGTTACCGTCAATTTGGAAAATGAACTTTATCAAAGTACTTTGGCAAATACATCATGGTGAAACGAGTTCTGCAGCCGATTTGGATGCGGCGGCTAAAGTCCTTAAACCATGGCTTGTTCCAACGGGTATTAAGGCATTTATGAATGATGGCGAATACTTACTATTAGCCAATCGTTCCAGCAACCCCTTGAAGCGTAACTTGATTCTACCGAATGGGATTGGCGTCATTGACGCCGACTACTATAACAATCCCAAGAACGAAGGTGCGATTTTCGTCCAATTAATCAACATGGGGATTCGCGACGTTCACATTAAAAAGGGTGAACGCATTGCCCAAGGGATTTTTACCCCTTATCTGACTGTTACGGATGAAACGAATGTGACAACGACACGTTCTGGGGGCTTCGGTTCGACCAATAAATAGGAAATAATAAAAAATCGGTAAAGCCAAGGTGATTTAAAGGCTTTAATGATTAATAATGGTAAAATAAACTTATACCCATAGCATGAAAATGACGATCCAGTTAATTGAGTTTGATTGATTATTTAAGTCTGCATCGTACTGGCTGGTTGTTTAGTAAGAATCATGATTAAAAGGTGCCAATTAGATAGATTTCTGTTCGTCAGCAATGACTATCCTATTCCGACCTCCGGGGCTGGGTGACAATTGCTGGAACGTAAGCCGACGTCG
>NZ_JAKZEQ010000084.1:0-3530 GCF_022549155.1 Lactiplantibacillus sp. ME-2 | reverse complement strand
GCAATGTTGGTAGTAGCTACCGTTTCTACAACGGTAAATATTATCAGTGCAGTAGTCGCCATTATGGCACTAGTAAAAAAAGATTAACACAAAACCAGCTCTCCAAACTGACCAAGGTTTAGATGAGAGCTGGTTAATAGTTAATCAGTTGTTGTCGTAAGACCACCGTTCTTTAGACGGTAGGTACTTGTTAAGGGTTCAGTGTATCCAGCACTGGGCCTTTTTCTTATTGTTAATGTTATAACTATAACATTGAATTGTCAATTAATAATGTTGTTTAACAAGGTTGCTTTAAAATAGCAGGCTAACAGACCACATAGCTACCCATGCAATCAAACTAACTGCACCAACAAAGCCCCAATTCATAAAGATGATGATTACAAATAACCAAAAAGCCAGCTTACGCAACCCTTTAAGGTCCTCATACGAAAAGGCTGACTGACCAGCGTTTTTACGGGCGTTCGACCTATCTGCGTGTTGCTCATGATGATACCACCGACTTAAACCGGCTAATTTAACTAAATTTCTGAAGACTTAACATTATCTCTTTTCTTTATCGGCATCATTAGGGACCATTGCACTGGCAATATTATCTAGCCATTCCTCATCAGAAGGCTCCTTATCAGTATCATAAAGTCCTTGGATGAAGTCTTCAAACTTTTTATCTTCTTCATTCATGCGTTAACCTCCTTGTTTATCTCTACAATGATAGTATAACGATCCCACCTAAAACTAATCATTTACTAGTTTTTTAAAATAAATAATAAATTATTAATTTTAAATTATTTATTATTCTCATTGAACTCGTCTGAATTGATAGCATATTTCAGCATAGAGTCAATGACATCAACGATTTTAGCGTCCTTATGATAGGCTATATCTTTAACCATCTTATACGTGCTCTCACGAACTTGTACTGGTCTAGTGACCTCTTTCTTCTGTTTAAACGGGCTTTCATTGTCTCCTAGTTGTTGGTTAGCTTGTTGTGCTAGCTTATTTAAAAAGTCGTCAGCCATTGTTTATCTCCTCAATTCTGTGTAATTCCTCTTTTAATACCATCGTATACATGCTGATGGCCTTCTTATCCCAATAGTCTTCATCTTTAATACCAGCATTTGAGAACAACTTTACACGTTCCTGTTGCCAAATTCGATTTATGAATACTGCATCACCAAACGACTCAGTGGCTGCCTTAGTGATTTCACGGTCAACTTTAGCATCCCGTTTAACTAGGTACAGTATGACACCTGACACGTCAAAAGTTGCATGATAGTCGTTTTTTAGCTGATACATATACTGTGCTGTTTTTAGGACGGACGTATAAGCCTGTTTCTGTGTCTGCAAAACTAACGATACATAGTCACTAGCTAAAATAGCGTTGTTAGTAAAAATGGAAAGTGTCGGTGGAACATCAATAATAATGTACTCAAATTGTGATTTAAACTGTTCAATCAAAGTTTTGAGAATTAGCATGCGGTCATGGTTCTTAATCTTTTCAACTTTACCCGGCCATAAGCTAAGCGACCAATCAGCTGGAATCATTGAAACATTGTCAGTTAGTTCAATGATTGAATGAGTTAGGTCTAGCTTTAACAGTCCATTAAATAGATCAACATTTGGCTCAGTTTTGACATCATAGGTCGTTCTCATAATCTCAGTGGCATTAGCTTGCGGATCTAAATCAATTAAAAGTACCTTGTGACCTAGCTCGCCTAGCAGATAAGTGTCCATAACACTAAGGGTGGTCTTACCAACGCCACCCTTGAAATTGAAGTGTAGCAAGGTTTTACAAGTCATTCTATCGCCTCCATTGAGAACAGTATAGCACAAATAATTAGTAATTAAAAATAAGTAATTTAAAATAAGTAATTTATTATTTATAATTTTTCTTTGGATTTGACGCATAGCTATTGATGCGTTACAATAGCCTTGTATTAAAAAAGGCCTAGCAATTAAGCCAGACCTAAAATAACTGAATATACAAAAGAAGCCCCGCGACCTCTTAATTTCGCGGGAACAACAAATAACCATGTATTAATTGTAAGGTCTAGGCTCTCAAATTGCAAGTCTGACATTCAATTGCTTCTCGCGGACCATTCTAGGGGACAAGCTAGAGTATAAATATTAAGGGGACACGTTTACCGGTGCGACTTCAATAACAACCGGTTATATCACATAAGGCCTTAGACAATCAGGCTGGTGATGAATGGTGAGGGCGACCATTAACGGCCCGGGTGGTAAAACGATGCTTAGGCATGGTGACCACTAGTAGCTGGTAACCGAACAAAACTAAATACGTGCTATCAGCGTCCATTAGGGCGTTTTTTAATGGGTTTAACCGAGAATGTAGGTTGATACTAGTGGTTGGTAGCAATACCGCAACTGATTGTCCAAGCGATGCCCGAACGACCGAGCGTTACAACAGGTGAGTTGCACTCTAGCTAGATAGTCATTTTAATTTTGATCGTCTGACTAGGGTACAACTCTGCACTCAACCACTTCACTCCCTCGCATTACAGCAGGGGTAAACCAATAAGTCAACTAAATTGACTAAATAAATAATAATCACAAGCCAGCTAACTAGGACAGTTTAAGCTAATTTCACAAAGTCTAAATGTGATTAAAATAGGCTTTGGATAATCTAGCTTAAACCAGCCTAATTTCACAAACTCAGCTAAACTGGCTAAATCAAACAGTGAGTTGTCTATAAACACTGCTACAATAGGCCTAACTAGACTTCACAAAGTTTAGCTTTGAATACTGGACATTATGTTAACTAGCTTAAAATAGTGTTATAATTAAGCTTGTGCTGTTGACATGACACATTACTCTTATTTACTTAATTGCACAATAAAAAGGCCTACCCTTAATTGGATAGACCTTTTTATTTTATTGATTTTAATGTTATTATAATAATCTGTGTGCCATTTATAGGGAAAATGACTATCTTTTTAGGGTAGTCACTTTTTTATTGCAATTTAATGATAATGAGTTAAGATTAAGTTGTCCCTATTAGTCGGGACTCATGGTATTTAGCTTCATAATGTGACAACTTCTTAGTGAGCACTTACCCGGGTGCCCACTTTTTAGTGGTTGCAGCTAGCTTTAATAATGCTATACTATGCTTGTGCTATATGACATGACGTTGCACACTACTTTCATTTACTTAACTGCACAATAAAAAGGCCTACCCAATTGAGGATAGACCTTTTTACTTTATTCAGCTTTGTCATCTACTTTAATCTCAGCACTAGTTGAGGTCACATTAGAAACGTTCGCACTAGTTGGTGCTTTATCAGCTTGGCTAGCGGAGTCCACCTCGTTTGTAACATGTTCTAAGGTGCCTGTCGTGTCCTGTGAGACGGTTACAGTTTGTACGTCTGTAATTACACCTAGCATACCTAAAATGGTCAGAACCGTGTTAAGGGTAGATTGCAAATTTAATCCGAATTTTTGGACAAATTTGTCAGCATAGCCTGATACGGTGTTTGCCAGTCGAGTATTTTAAGCGGTCGCTGGTTAATTTGGAG
>NZ_JAKZEQ010000083.1:0-3849 GCF_022549155.1 Lactiplantibacillus sp. ME-2 | reverse complement strand
CAAGTTTAATGATACTTAAAACTTCCGAATATGTTAACCGTGTTCAGTATATCACAGAGTTCGAAGATAGTTTAATTTAAACACTTCAAGTGCCCGGTTCTTTAAGTAGTTAAACTTGCTGACACTAACCGATAATTGATTACAGGCTTCGTTGCGGTTGAAACGTTTCTCAATAATATAATCATGTAAGATAAATTGATATTGTGGATCATCAATTGCATTTAGGGCGTCTTCGACTTCTTTTAACTGGTAAGACAAATCAACGTGGTTTATCAGGCGGCTTTCAGCACCGTTTCGGCTGCTATGGCTTGATACTCCATCGAACGAGGGACTAGAAACCTGATTAAAAGCCGTCAAGTCACATTTTAGTTTGGCATATTGCTTTAATAAATTACAAATCTTCTTAACATCCTGGCGCATTGGAATCACACTTTCTGATCCCAGATATATGTATTAAAAAACGGGGCTATTACACCCCGTTCCGACTAATATCAACACAATGAATACTTGAACAGTTATATTATAGCACTTAAAACAAATATTTTCACCTATAATTGTTTAAAATGAAGCATATTCACTTTAAAACTTACCCGGTTACTAAACCGCGTAATTGTTGAATCATGCTGACAACTTGATACGGTGTCTTTGTCATATCGGTTACCCGGTTTTGATACCAGAATTGTGTCAGCAAGGACACGGCAAAATCGTACTGTTTGTAGCCAGTCAAATCTTCATTCTTGCTAACAGCTGTCTGTACGTAGCCCTTGGCGGCGTCTAAATAGCTTTGGATCATTGGGTCATCTTCGGTCACATCAATTCTTAGGCTTAGTTTAATATCATCAACGGTTACAGCCATGTAATCACTCCTTTTTCCCTTAGTTTTAATTTATGTATAGGGGGTGGCGAATCAACACCCCCTTGTATAACCGTCCCCAAAAGTGGGTACGATTATTTACCAGGCGTGGTTTTTAACGCCACGTTGATTGCAGCGGTCTTATCAATCACTTTATAATCGTTCCGCACAATGACGGAAAGCCCTTGGCTAAACTGGTCGAACTTGTCCCATTGGGCGGTTACTTGGTTACGCCGGAAAACCGCCACCGCTTGTGATAAGTCCCCCGCAATCATTGGGGACGTCCCGTCGATGTTGTTGGCCAGTAACTTGTCACTAATCATGACGACTGGCGCCCCTAACAAGGTGAAGCCACTGGGTGCCGTTGGGTTCGGTTGTAACAGGTAACGGCCATCGGAATCTTTCAAGGTATCAAGGTAGTTGAACCCGGACTGGTTCACTAACCACATTTTGCTCAAAGCGGGATCTAACGTCACATTGAAAATCTTTTTAAGATCATCAATATTGGCAGCCGTTGCTTTGGTGAAACTGGTTCCCGTTAACAAGCTCATAATCTGCGTGTTGTCCGTGTTATCAACCAATTGTTGTAATTGGTTTTTAACTTCACTGACAATATCAACTTCGGCGTCTTCCACCACTTCGTTAGATAAGGCAATCTTACCCGCCCGGGTCTTCACATCAAATGGCACTTCCGTAAACATGTTCGCGTTAACGTCGGCAATGTCCGCTAGTTCTTCCTTAGTAGCCAATACCGCAGATTGTCGGCTAGTAGCAATTGGATAAGTCCCGGAGCCACTAGAAACTTGCTTGACTGTCGCATATTGGGCGAGGTTGTAATTTGATTGCTTTAATTGGAAAACGGGGGTAACCAGCTCCTTAGGAATAACCGCACTAGCGCCGTTAGTCTTTAAACCGTCCCGAGTTTCCCCGTGTGTCCGTACATATTGCTCAAAGGCGGGAATACCGGTTTTGTTTTCATTGCCATTAGGATCAATAATTGTTTGTTTTGCCATGTTGTCAGGCTCCTTTTCTTGGTTAATAAATTTTTCATAGCTACGGGTATCAACTTGCACATTGGTATCGTCATAAGCGGGAACGGCTACCACTGACACATCGAACAAGCTTTTAACTTGATTAATGGTTCGTGTGATATTGCCGTCATCATCTTTAGTCCATTCGTCGGTGTTGTCGTCACTATCAAAGCCAAACGAGCAGGAATCAACGTTCCCACTTTGAACTTCTTCGTAGACGTCATTAGCAAACGACGTATTAGGCAACTGTGCGGTGAAATGTAGCCCCTTATTGTCCGATTCTAGTGTTAATGTCCCCGCCTTAACACTGGCTAATACTTGAGTGTAATCGTGGTTATTAAGCATAAGAACGTTTGATAAATCGACACCATCAAGGGCCTTGGGGGTTACAATCTCGGTGAAACCGCCTAAGTCTTTACTTGGTGAGTTCCATACAATTGCATAACCACTAATTGTTTTACCCTTGCTTGTCTGGGAATCTTTAGGTTGCTGGTCTGCTGAATTTTCAGCTGGCCCGTCTTCGGGTGTTTCTGACTGCGGCGTTTGTGCTCGCAATTCGGCGTCAATCGTTAACCGTCGGTCTTGTTTCATGAATTAGTCACTCCATTCTTTTGTAAGTTTAAGAAAATATTGCCATCGTCAGTTGGTGGCAAGCCAATCTTGGCCCGAGCTTCATTGCGGCTCATAACGCCGCCCGTATAGCCCGCTACTGCTTGGGCTTGTTGCGTTTGCGGATCAAGGCTCAATAGCTTGTCCGTATTAAACGTAAAGTCATGACCAAACTTGAACGATAGCTCGCTGGTAAAACTATCAAAGTAATGTTGCAACGTCCCTTGTAGATACTGCACGCCACTTTGTTCTTGGTTAGAATGATCGTTTTCAACCCCTAAGCGCTCCGGTGGTAAGCCAAAAGCCTTAGCAATTTGTCGGGTCGTCCAGTCATTAGAATTGACCAGCTTTAATACATCGGTATTTAAGGATAAGTTGCTAATATCCATCGTATCGTCAGTCACAATTGTGTTGACCGCATTGTCACCCGTATTGGCTTCATCAAACTGTTTACGAATATTGTCCTTAGCTTCCGGCCCTAAATCAGATTGATGGACTTTAATAACCGTGGTGCCGTGCACACCAGCAGTAAAAAAGCCGGTTAGCAATTTATTGCCGGCCGACTGAATCTGGCGTTCATCTTTGAGGGCATATAAGGGACTAATCCCAGACACGCCGTCTTTGGTGAAATATTTAAAATGTAAAATGTTGTTAGGCGCAATCTGACGACTGTTACCGCCAGTCGGGGTATAGGTGTAGGTCAACGCCCCACTGACGTCATCTTGTTCAACCGTCAATTGGCTATTGGCAATAAATTTCAACGTATGATTAGGCAAAATCTCGGCAAAACTATTGCCATTGAGTAACAGGTTAGCCGCCAACGCATATTTAAAATGGTAGCCGTCCATCTGACTATTGGGGTTCTGATTAATCATTGTATTAAAGATTGCTGTATCGCACATAATTGGATTGCTGGCAATATCGCTCGCAATAATATTAATCGCCGCGTAAATGTCACTATTACGCAACACCGCCGCACTCACAAACGTATACGGGTCGTTACTTGATAAACTAACCAAGGCGTCGGCTACCGGATCATGCGTGCCACTGGTGGTATTGCTTTTAACAAAAAAACTCATTTAATCACCTCTTTGCTTTTCATAATTAATTAGCAAGGCCAGCAGAATCATGGCTATACCAGCCAATATCAATCCCGCTTGCCAGCTGATCCAGCAACCAAAACCAATCACTAAGCAGATTAAGCCAAGCACCAACAAGATCGTTTGTACATAATCAGAACAGATCTGCCGCAGTCGCTGTTTTGTAGTAATCTTCTGCATGCTGTTGATCCTCACTTTCTTGGTAATAGTCCATACCCGCTACAAACGCGTTAATCAACGCCGCAATCGGGTCAAT
>NZ_JAKZEQ010000082.1:0-3883 GCF_022549155.1 Lactiplantibacillus sp. ME-2 | reverse complement strand
AAAATGAGGCGAGGCACGTGATTCTTAACCAGGCTTTGTAACTCAAGAAACCGAACCGCCGGTGAATCTCGTCAATGACCCCGTTAAGTCGTTCGGCTTTGATTTGGCGTTGCGGATCGGTAAATAAAGTTAACTGCTGGCCGGTATTAGGAACTAATTCACTGGCATAAACGGCTAAATTGCGCACGGCCTGACCAGTCCAATTTTGGCGGAATAAAAGACTCTACAATTTTAAGTACTGATGGATTTAACATCGGTACTTATTTTGGTTTAAATTTAAAATTAAAAAACGAAAGATGGCTCGGAACCCCGTCTTCGTAAAGAAAGGACCATCCTTCATGAATTATTCTACCAAAGCTGCTCTTGGAATTAGAGATCCCTACCTTGAATTAGATACAGCACACTTTAAAGATGCAATTGAAGATCAAGGTAACCAGGTAATTGTGCATCTTATTCAGTCTTATCCTTTACATTGCCCGCGTTGCGGTCAATTAATGCTCAAGAATGGCTTTAAGCTTGTTAAAGTACTAGGACCAAGCTTGCACTATGAGCCAACTATTTGGTCAATTCGTAAACAAAAATACCTTTGTAAGCCGTCACTAAACTGCCCACAAACGATTACCAAAGTGGCTAAAGTTGAGGACGTTAAGTATCACCATCATATCAGTCAAGCCATTAAACAGCGAGTTATGATGCAACTAACTGTTAATGAATCGCAAACCGATATTGCTAAGGAACTTGGCATCTCTGATTGGACTGTAAGACGGGTTATCTTTAACCTCGATCAATTCTTCAAGCCTAACTACCACTGGCTACCACGACACATTGCTTTTGATGATTTTAAGTCTGGTCGCTTTGCGCCCAGTGGAATGAGTATGATCTTGATGAACATTGAAAATCACCGTACTTTAGACATTATTTTGTCACGACGAAGTCGCTACTTACGCAATTACTTTCTGCGTTACGACCGCTCGGCTCGTTTAGCGGTTCAAACAATTACGGTTGACCTGTATACACCTTACCGTCATCTTATTCATGAATTGTTCCCTCATGCCATTATTATTGCCGACCACTTTCACGTGGTCGCCCAAGCATATCGTGCTTTGAATCAAATTCGTATCAAGGCTATGAATAGAGCCGGGAAAGGTACTCACCAGTGGCGAGCTCTTAAACACTTCTGGAAACTAATTTTAACCCCAGCAGGACTTCTTAAATATGATAACTATTGGTCACGCCATAATTTTGGTTACGCTCAGCTTACCGACGTTGAAGTAGTTCATCGCTTACTGTCTTTCGATGATGATCTAAGTCAGGCCTATCGTTATTATCAAGATCTAATTTTAGTCGTCAAAATACGCTGAACTGAGTTTGTCGAAATACCGGTGAGACTGGCGATAGTCTTAGCCGGGAGTGATTTACTGGCTAGCTTCAGCACATGAGTCGCTAGTCCGTGACCGATGGCGTGGTTGGTTGATACCACTGGAGTGGTGGCCATACAAGTGCTATGGCAGTTACTACAACGCCAGCGTTGCTTGTTTAGCTCTAGAATTACGGGCCGGTCCATGGGTCCTGCAATGTGGACATGAGTGAGCTTGTGTCCGTTAGGGTGCAACGTATTGTATCCACAGCTGGGACAGCGCCTGAGTGTGTAGGTAAGCTCTGCCTGGATGACCAAATACTTTTTGCGACCCGAGCCCCGACCATGAAATTCCTCACGAGTACCGAACACCTGAATGTTTGTGTCTGTAATTCCCAGTAATTTAAGTGTATTATCTAGTTGAGACATCTATTCCTACCCCGCTTATCTTAAGTTTCGTCGCTTAAAGCATAGCACTAGGGAGGCTTAGATGCCTTTTTTTGTTAGACGAATTTACAATTGAAGTGCAACAAGTAAGAAAATAAAAATAGACTCCTAGCCTGAGTCCTGTAGAATGAAGTCACCATAACAATCATCTAAAGGAGTTCTTAGGCTATGAGTCCATATACACATCTTACCTTAAAAGACCGCGAATGCATACTGTTAGGTGTAACTTTACACCATACTTACCAGGTTATTGCCGATCAAATCGGTTGTTCCAAAGCCACTGTGTCACGAGAAATTAAACGCAACGGCGGTCGGGGTGCCTATTCTGCCGTAAAAGCCCAGCATAACTATCAACAGCGCCGATTAAAGAGTCGTCGCCTCAGGGTACTGGAGAATTTAAAGCTACGCGACTTTGTCCTTCACTGCATTCTTCAACGGCAATGGTCACCCGAGCAAATCGCCGGTCGTTTATCTTTAGAGAACAGTAATTGGCATATCAGCTACAACACGATTTATCGCGGAATTGAACGAAATAATTTAGGCGTTAAACGTAAAAGTCATGGGGCTCGAGGATTCGCTCGAAAGTTACGACATCGTGGGAAAACTCGTAAGGTTAAAGGAACTGTCAACGAACGACGTGGCCGTTTTAATAATGTCCCATCAGTCCATGAACGACCAGTCTCATGTGAGAATCGGACTCGTTTTGGCCATTGGGAAGGCGATACCGTTCGCGGCAAGATCGGGCGTTCGGGTTTAGTGTCACTGGTCGACCGTAAGTCACGATACCTTCTGTCTGAGCGTGTACCCAAAGTGAATGCCAAGAATGTGACCCAAGCGATGATCGACCTCCTGCATACAGTCACACCTAAACGCGTTCGTACGCTTACACCAGACCGAGGTACAGAGTTTGCGGGTTATCGTGAAGTCGGTAAAGAGCTTGGTATCTCAGTCTATTTTCCAGACCCGCACGCACCACAACAACGTGGGACCAACGAAAATACCAATGGTCTCATCCGAGAGTATTTTCCCAAAGGAACTGACCTTGATGAACTGACCGATCAAGATATCGCGAAGTTTGTCAGGGATTTAAATAATCGACCCCGTAAGGTCTTAGTCTGGAAGACACCGTCTGAAGTTTTCTTCGGTAAAAAGTTACACTTGATTTGACAATTCGTCTATCAAAAAGGGCCTAGTACTTTTGGAATGGAAATACTTTCCAACACCAAAAATTCTAGACCCAGAAAAAGGAGCTGGTAGGCAAGCTGCCTATCAACTCCAAATATCGTAGCGCCAATAATGTTTTATGGAGGGCACACCTGTCTCAGCGTGTCCTCCTTTGTTTTGCCACAAAATTAAAATCGGTGCTAGCTAACTCTCATAATTATGCGGCGGTCAAGTGGTCCCAATATGTCGTAATTATCGATACACCGATATTCACTGTCTTGACAATGCTGATGTGATGCGATAAATTACCATTGTTGAGCAAATTAAAATTAAATGAGTTAAAAATGTGAACGTTCTGTGTTTTTGCAAAGCTTTGTCTGAGAAGATGGCGTGCTCAACAACCAATATGAGGGGGTAGTCACGAATGCGTAGAAATTCGATGACCGAAATGAAGAGGCACTACAAGTTATATAAGTCGGGCTCCAAGTGGAAAGCGGCGGCAATCATTACCGTTAGCGCGGGAGCTATTGTGCTGAGTGGTAACGTCACACAATCAGTGGCGGCCGATACCACGGCGGCAACGGTACAAACGCAAACCGACACGGAAACGACCGGACAGTCGTCCACCGCGGGGGACGACGCGCAAAATGCAGCGGACAACCACACGCAAAGTAGCACGGCTACGGAGGAGGACACGACGCCAGCGCAATCATCAGCTACCGCGTCACAGGCGACGCCAGCTACTACTACGAGTCAATCGCAGGCTGGCTCAAGTGCAGCCACTAGCGGCGCCACTGCCACCAGTGGTGCGAGCGCGTCGAGTTCAAGCGCTGCAACCACGACGACACCTGCTGCTACCACCACTGCCACCAGTGGTGCGAGCGCGTCGAGTTCAAGCGCTGCAACCACGACGAC
>NZ_JAKZEQ010000081.1:0-3894 GCF_022549155.1 Lactiplantibacillus sp. ME-2 | reverse complement strand
GGAAGCTGATCTTTTTTGTCCGAACAGCGTTCGGATTAATTTTACAATCTACCTATACCTATTATTGTTATTTCAGCACGTGATGAGGACGCCGACAAAGTGCAGGCTCTAGATTTTGGTGCTGATGATTATTTAACAAAACCCTTTTCTATTGATGAATTACTGGCTAGAATTCGTGTTTCTTTGAGAAGGACCAACATAATATATAACAAAGGAAAAAACAGTATTAATAATTATTATAATGGAGAATTGACTATCAACTTTGATTCACAAACGGTCAAAGTAAACCAAAATGAAATCCATTTAACACCAACCGAATATAAGGTTTTGATTATTCTTGCTGAAAACACTTCCCGCGTGTTGACACATCGCTATCTGTTGAAAGAGGTCTGGGGGACAGAACCGGTTGAAGATACATCTTCTCTTCGAGTGACCATTGCAACTTTGCGAAAAAAGATTGAAGTTAACACTCAGAATCAGTATATTAAAACACATATTGGAGTCGGTTATCAGATGGTTCAACTAGATAGTTAAGAATAGAATGCCCATAATTTATGGTTTCAATCAGTATATCGTAAATTATGAGCTTCTTTAAAGTGATTTCATTATGATGTATATGGCATAGTTGCTTTTCTTCGTGTTTAGGCTTACTATTTTGCAGTGCTATATTTCAATAATTAGCGTTGGGGGCAAGCAAATATGAATAAGCAACTAGAACGTGTTTCTTTTGCGGGGGCACTTGTTACTTTAGGAATTGTGTACGGTGATATTGGCACTTCACCATTGTATGTTATGAATGCATTGATTGGTGACGCCGGTAAAATGGGAAATATTTCTCCCAATTACGTGATTGGATCGATCTCGTTGATTTTTTGGACATTAATGATCATTACAACGTTGAAGTATGTTGTCATTGCAATGCAAGCCGATAATAAGCGTGAGGGCGGAATTTTTGCTTTATATGCATTGGTTCGAAAAAATTCAAAATGGTTAATTTGGCCAGCCTTGATTGGTGGGGCGGCCATTTTGGCCGATGGAACATTAACTCCTGCAGTAACTGTGACTTCAGCCATTGAGGGATTAAAAAAACAACACCTTGGCCCTGTGGTGTTTAGTAATTCTCAACATAACGTCTTGATTATCACAACAGTTGTTCTACTCGTATTATTTATGATTCAACATTTTGGAACAGGTATGATTGGGAAATCCTTTGGACCAGTGATGATTTTATGGTTTGGCTTTTTGGCTGTCTTTGGAATCGTTAATCTAATCAATTATCCAATGATATTGAAGGCTATTTCTCCTTATTATGCAATTAGGATACTATTCAGTCCAGTTAACAAAGTGGGAATCTTTATACTTGGAAGTATCTTTTTGGCAACCACAGGAGCAGAGGCTTTATATTCCGATATGGGTCACGTTGGCAAGCAGAATATTTATGTAACATGGCCACTAGTATATAGTACCCTATTTTTAAATTACTTAGGTCAAGGTGCTTGGATAATTAGACATGCAGGTGATACTGCTTACAGGAACTTATCGAACTTAAATCCCTTTTATGAAATGCTCCCCGGAACTTGGCGCCTAGTTGGCATTTTGCTAGCCACACTCGCTGCAATTATTGCCTCTCAAGCGTTGATTACGGGTTCTTACACTTTAGTCGATGAAGCAATTGGCTTAAAATTTTTACCTAGAATGGTTATTAGACATCCAAGTAATATAAAAAATCAAATTTATATTGCAACTGTTAACTGGATACTATGTATAATAACAATTAGTGTAGTCTGGTTCTTTGGTAGTTCACAAAAAATGGAGGCCGCGTATGGTTTAGCGATCACTATTACCATGCTTATGACTACTGTGCTTTTGCATGAATTCTTAAAGAAACACCTGGCTAAGGGAACAGCACTTATAATTGCCTTGTTTTTTGGTTTTATTGAGTTAATCTTTCTAATTTCAAGTTTGGTTAAGTTTATTCATGGCGGTTATGTTACGTTAACAATCATGTTGGGCATTCTTTATATTATGTGGCTTTGGTACTTTGGAAATAAACGAAGAGAACATTATGAGAAAGAAAGCGAGTATGTTTCACTTCTTGACTATCGTGATCAACTCTCTAAATTAAGCGCAGACAATACAGTACCTTTGTTCACGACTAACTTAGTGTATATGACTAAAATTAAGGGTGATTACCAAATTAAGCGTAGCACCATGTATTCTATTCTCGACAGACAACCTAAAAGAGCTAAAGTTTATTGGTTTGTTACAGTCAATGAAACCAATGCACCTTATGAAAGTAATTATACAGTTGATTTACTTGAGACGCATAATGTTGTTAACGTTCAACTTTACTTAGGGTTTAGGAAATCTCAATCCGTTAGTGTCTATTTACATCAAATTGTAAATCATCTAGTGGAACAAGGTATTTTAGAACCACAAATACCCACGTATTCAACAGAGCGACAACGGAAAGTCGGCGACTTTAAGTTTGTTATTATAAAGGAACAACCAGCAGATTTAATTGTCAATGATAAGTTAAGCTCGTTAGATAGAAGATTGATTGGCGGGCGCATCTATTTGCAGAAAATTACGGCCTCACCTATTTCATGGTATGGTTTGGAGTTTAGCAATGTCATAGAAGAAAGTTCTCCGTTATTTATTACTCAAGATCAGGATCAATACTTAATCCAAAAGAAAATTTATCATCGAGGCAGATTAAGTAAGACTGAAAAATGAGTATGCAGTAGTTTAAGTGCAACAACTAAGTTAGAAAAATTATATTTAGTTTTAGGTAGATTGTAAAATTAACCTTCAATGCATATTAATAATATTTCTAACGTTCATAATGAGTTTGAATCAATTTATTATAATAAGAATTATAAATAGTTTATCGACAGATTTTAGAGTTTCTATTAACCCGAGCCAATCAACGATGCTGCTAAACCGGTTCAGGCTGGTCAAACAGAGGCTACTAATTTTGTAGATCAATGGTTGCCTCGAACTGATGAAACTGACCAACGACATATGACACTGAGGGGCTTATTACTATTAGCCATGAGTAGTTTGTTATAACTCTTCGGAATGACTAAGCGGCAGTACAAAGAATAGGATGATATTATATGGTAAATCATCAGCAAATTAAGAACCAGTTTGAGAGCTTAACAACCCTGCAAGCTATTCAGAATCAGGCATACCAGATGTTAGTGCAAGGACTGGCCAAAACTGACTTTTCAATGCGTGAGTGGGGAATATTAGTCTATCTTGAACAACATGGGCAAGCTACTGCTAGTGAATTATCTGATGCATTCACGGTCACGCGCACACTAATTTCCAGGAATACTTGGCGATTGATTCAAGATAATTTAATTCAATCACAAGTGAATCCAAATGATCGGCGAATTGTTTGGCTATCTTTGACTGTTAATGGCCAAGAAAGGGTCCAGGAAGGTGTTCGGCAAGTGCAAGCAAATTTAAAAACTTTCAACCAAAGTCACGATTTGGAGAAGTTGACTAAACAAGTGGAAACTTTGTCACAACAACTGGCTAAGATAAATTAAAAGTTTTTCAAAGTAAGTAAAGATGCCTTAATGTAAATAAAGATCGGTCCGTTAAAACCCTTGGGGTTGAGCAGGCCGGTCTTTTGTTGAAGTGAAGAAAATTTAAACATTAAGATTATTTTAGTCTCGTGACAATAATCATTTTGTATACCTAAGTAATTAATCGAGCATTGCAAGTGGCAAAGTTTCTCACCATTAAAAAAGCTTAGATATATTTAGATACAAATTTTTTGACGTTTTGAATATGTGATAATTAAAGTGTTTAAATGGAACGAACCGGGTCACAACTTAACAGTTGTGGCCTCTTTTTTGATGCTGTATAATTAAAGGGTTAGAA
>NZ_JAKZEQ010000080.1:0-4041 GCF_022549155.1 Lactiplantibacillus sp. ME-2 | reverse complement strand
CCACCAGTGGTGCGAGCGCGTCGAGTTCAAGCGCTGCAACCACGACGACACCTGCCGCTACCACCACCGCGCAGGCTACAGCCGACGCAACCGCCGATCCCGGTCCCACAAACCAGGATACGTTGACCAAGGGGAACGTTGAGGGCTTGTGGAATGAGGGTTATCAGGGTCAGGGCATGGTTGTGGCCGTGATCGATTCTGGGGTCCAACCACACGCAGACTTGCGGTTGACTGACGATAGTACGGTGGCGATTAGCAAAGACGCCGCGGAGGCCGCTATTGCTAAGCTAGGGTACGGCACGTACGTCAACAGCAAGATCCCCTTTGCCTACGATTACGTGAACAACGATAGTGTCAACACGGGGACTACGGTGTCCGGGTCTACGCACGGTGAACACGTCGCTGGTATTATTGCCGCCAACGGGATCGTTGCCGATGGCGCTACCGGTACGTCTAAAGCGTCAGTCTACGTCAAAGGGGTCGCCCCGGAAGCCCAGATTTTGGCGATGCAGGTCATTGATGAGTTCCCGGACGAAAATGCTAACGATATTTCCCGGGCAATAAGGGACGCCGTTTCGATGGGAGCCAATGCCATCCAAATGTCACTGGGAATTGGTGTGGCCGAACAAGATCTGACCGACGAGGAGCAAGCCGCCGTGCAGTACGCTACCGACCACGGAGTCTTTGTTTCCATCTCGGCCAGCAACAACGCCAACGCGGCCAGCATTGTGGGCTCCGATACGCCGAATGATATTTCCACGGCGTACGTGCCGAAGAACGATTCAACCATTGCCGATCCCGGTGCCGCAGCGTCCGCGATGACCGTCGCCGCCGAGAAGAGTGCGACTGGTGCTGATTCTGAAATGGACGGCTTCTCCTCGTGGGGACCGATGGCGGACTATACGCTTAAGCCGGACATCGCGGCGCCCGGTGATAGTGTGACCTCCACGGCCATTGACCCGACAACCAATACCCAAACATACGCGGTTGAGTCCGGTACTTCCATGGCTGGCCCGTACGATGCCGGTGCGGCCCTACTAGTCATGCAGAAACTCAAGGCAACCCGTCCAGAATTGCAGGGCGCGGACCTGGTTAAGGCCGTTAAGCTAGCGTTAATGAACGCGGCCGACCCAATGATTGACTTAAACTACCCGGACACCTACGTCTCCCCGCGGCGCCAGGGTGCTGGACAAATTGATGTGACCAAGGCGGGGAACTTGGACGTCGCTGCTGAGGGTACAAATAACGCCGGCTCGGTGTCGCTGGGTAAAATCGGGCAGACAACCAGCTTCAACGTGACTTTAACCAATTACGGACAGACGACCCAAAGCTACACGGTCGACTACGACGGTGGGCCCCTCACGCAGGTGCGGGACACCAGTAAGGGTAATATCGTGCACGACCAGAAATTGGCAGGAGCGGCGGTGAACAGTGCTACGCCAACGTTTACGCTCGCTCCCGGTGCCAGCAAAGTGGTGACCTTCACGCTCGCGTTGGCTGATGCGGTTGCCGCTAACCAAATTGTCGAGGGCTACTTGACATTCAAAGCGGGAGACGACACCCAGACCATCAGTGTGCCGTACCTCGGCTACTTTGGTGACCTCACCACCGAGCAGATTATTGATGATTCGGCGAACAAGCAGGACTCAATCTTTAAGGGTGGGTACCTCGTTGATAACAACAATAACCCGCTGGGGGTCACCGACGCTACCTCACTGAGCAACCTCGTGAATAGCGACGTAACAGGCAAGTACACGTGGGGACAGGTGCCCGCGTACATTGAGAACGGCAAGGTCTCGTTCTCGCCTAACGGAGACGGTGCTAGCGATACCGTGTACCCATACGTCTTTGCCAAGCAGAACCTCAAGGCGGTCACCATTCAGATTCTGGACGCTAATGGTAACTTGGTTCGCGTGCTCGACAAGGAGAACAACACGACCAAGTCATACCTGAACGATGGCTCCAGTCACAACTCTGACTTAGGGTTGAGCACCGACATGCGTCTGGATGCTGACGCGTTTACCTGGGATGGTCGGATTTACGACCAACAGACGGGCAAGTACATCACGGCTCCGGATGGTAGGTACACTTACCGGATTGTGACTGAGCAGTACAACGACGGGGCGGAGCAGGAACAAAACTTTGATTTACCTGTAGCCGTGGATACCGTCGCACCGACTCTGACCGGTCTGACTTACGCCAAAGGTCAGTTGACGGCCAGCTACAACGACCAGGGTGCGGGGTTCAGCCAGTTTAGTGACGCGGTGCTCAAGATTGGCGCCCAGGAGTATGGGGTGCGTCTCGATAACAACGGGCAAAGTAACGCTGGGACAATCAGCTTCAAACTGACGGCAGCGCAAATGGCCGCCCTAGCAAGGAGCGATGGGCAGCTGACCTTGACGGTGACGGACGTTGCTGGCAACCACACCAGCGCGAGTGTACAGGCGTTTGCGGGTACTACTTCAGCCTCAGCAACCGATACTGCCGCCAACGTCGCACCGCAGTTTAGTTGGCAAGTCGGCGACGGCAGTAATAACTATTGGCGTACGATGGGCTTCGTGCAGGCCGTGTCCGACCAGACGAGTTTCACCGCGTACGCCCAGGTGCCGGCGGGTGTCGATTGGATTGTTTACGCGACCGACGCTATCGCGGGCAAAGTGTTCCCAGGCAAAGTCGATACGGCTACTGGTATCGTGACGTTTAACCTGACCGAAGGTGCTCCCTACGGCGACTTTGTGGGCACCGTCCTGTACCCGACCGCTAACTTTGGCGAATACAAGCGGGCTGGACGTGCTGACGGGGACGAAATGATCGTCTTCCTTGACGCTGACGGCACTGCCGGATACGGTCACTTCAGCACAACGAATCCACACACGGTGATTGCCCTGCGCGATAACGCAGACGCGGCTGCGGACGCTACGGTCACGACCGGGGCGCCAGTGCTTAGTGGGCGCGCCTTTGCGGACATTACGACGCACGCACAGCCAACTGCTGGGCTTTCCTTTGATAAGTTTAACGACAACACGTTTACGTTGGTGGGTGCTGATCAGGTGGCGGACGTTTACGACCCGCAGACTGGTGAACTGACGATTACGGGTAAGGTGGCTGATCCTGCTGGGAAGGCCATGACGGTAACTGATGCTACCGAGCCGACCAAGGCGGTTGCGATTAACGCGGACGGGACGTTCAGCTTCACGGTACCATTCAAAGCCGCTGAGCAGCAGTCAGTTGGTTACCGTCTGACGACGACTACGACCAACGATGACGGTACGACGGCAAGTAGCACGGCTTACGGCGAGCTCCAGATCTACCTGGACACCGTCTTCCCAACTTTGTCCATGCCGCAAGCCGACACGTTGACGGTTGATGCGGATGGTAACTACGATATCACGACGTCAGACCCGACCTTTACCGTCACGGGCACCGTAAACGATAACGTGAATGGCTACCGGCTGTACACGAACGGCGATAACGTTGTGCACCAGAAGAACCTGGCTGGGTTTAACAACCACGTGGATGCGGATGCGGCCAGCTCAAACCCTTATGGGGCGGCTGACTTTAGCCAGACGTACAACCTGTTGGAGGGCGATAACTACTTCACCGTGACTGCCGTGGATATGGTGGGTAACACCATCACGAAGGTTTTCCACGTCGTACGGGTGGACGCAACTAGCGTGACACCAAAATCGCAGGGCAGTAAGGGTACCGCCATCACCAGCCCCGTGGTTGATGGTGGGCAGCGCGGGCAGGCGCAAGGCGCTCCAGACGTGCACCCTGCTGCACCTGGTTACAAGAATGATGGTCAGGGTGGCGTACAGCTAGTACCTGCCGCCAGCCAGGCAGGTCGTCCGCAGAGTGGTGCTGAGCAAGGTCAAAGCCCAGCAACTACGACTGCAGCGGCACTGCCGGCGACGGGGGATACACACAGCCCGTTGGCCGCCATCACCAGCCCCGTGGTTGATGGTGGGCAGCGCGGGCAGGCGCAGGGCGCTCCAGACGTGCACCCTGCTGCACCTGGTTACAAGAATGATGGTCAGGGTG